>CAJWPE010000001.1 GCA_913045625.1 uncultured Chloroflexota bacterium
ATTTTGAAAAGATTTTTTCAAATTTAGAAAAAACAGAATTTTATGGTCTAACTTTTGAAGTAAATGAGAATGTTCTTATTCCAAGGCGTGAGACCGAAGAATTAATAGTCTGGATCTTGCAATCTAACTTTAATTCTGCTCTAGATATAGGAACAGGTAGTGGATGTATTGCCATAGCCTTAAAAAAAGAACAGCCACTTTTTAATGTTCATGCACTCGACTTAGACCAAGCTATTTTGAACTTAGTATCACTAAATGCTGATGCAAATAAACAAGAAATAAATTGTATTCAGGGTGATATAAACGCTTTAGAAAAACTTGAACTAGGTTTTGAAGTTATTGTTTCTAATCCACCCTATATTACTCCAAAAGAGAAAGATAAAATTAAAAAAAATGTCTTGGGCTTTGAACCACATCAAGCTTTATTTGTACCCCAAGATGATCCACTATTGTTTTACAGAAATATATTACTTTTTGCAGCACAAAATTTAAAATCTAAAGGAAAAATTTATTTTGAAATCAATCCTCTTTTTGAAACAGAAATGGAGTCCTTAATTTTTAGTTTTGATTCTTACACTATCACAAAACGAATGGATATCTTTGGAAAGATTAGAATGTTGCGATTAGAAAAAGTTTAGTCATGAGCTCTGTTGTTGAAAAAATTGAATCTCTTAGAAATGCCCTGCACGAGCATAATCACAGATACTATGTATTGGATCAACCCACAATAAGTGATTATAGATTTGATCAAATGCTCAGAGAGTTGCAACAACTTGAAAAGGATTACCCCGAATTCAATGATCTAAATTCCCCGACTCAAAGAGTAGGAGGAGGTGTTACTAAATCATTTGAGACCATAGCCCATCGTTTTCCTATGTACTCTCTATCAAACACTTACTCCAGAGAAGAATTAGAGCTATGGGAAGAGCGTTTGCAAAAGATATTGGGTACTGAAGCAGTAATTACGTACAGTTGTGAATTGAAATTTGATGGATTAGCGGTTTCTTTATTATATGAAAATGGGATTTTTGTTAGAGGAGCTACTAGAGGAAATGGATCAATTGGCGAAAACATCACATTAAACCTTAAGACCATTAAAAGTATTCCTCTCACTTTAACAGGTAATCCTCCTTCATTATTAGAAGTAAGAGGGGAAGTGTTTATACCAAAATCACAATTCTTAACATTGAACCAAAAAAGAGAACATGCCGGATTACAAACATATGCAAACACTCGAAATACAGCAGCCGGATCACTAAGACAATTAGATTCAAAAATTACTGCAGAGAGACCATTAGACATATTTATTTATGGTGTAGGGTCAACCAACTCACCCGATTTTAATAATTCACATTGGGAAAACTTAGAAAAATTAAAACTATTTGGCTTTAAAGTAAATCCTTATAACGAATTAGCAAAAACTCCTGAATCAGCAATTTCTTTTTATGAAAAATGGTTATCTAAAAAAGAATTAATTGATTATGATTGCGACGGAATAGTATTTAAAATTAATCAAATTGATTTTCAGGAAATTTTAGGAACTGTAGGCAGAGAACCAAGGTGGGCAATTGCATACAAATTTCCTGCTGAACAAGCAGTAACTAAATTACTAGACATCCAAACTAATATTGGTAGAACTGGAAGCATTAACCCATACGCAATTTTAGAACCAGTAGAAGTTGGTGGGGTTATTGTTAGGCAAGCTACTTTACATAATGAAGAATACATTATTTCTAAAGACCTAAGAATTGGTGACTGGGTAACAGTAGAACGTGCGGGAGAAGTTATACCTCAAATAGTTCATCGAAATGAATCTAGAAGAAATGGTTCAGAAATCATTTTTAAAATGCCTTCATTATGTCCAAGTTGTAGTTCAATTACGTCAAGACTAGAAAATGAAGCTGCTCTATATTGCACAAATGCCCAATGTCCAGCTCAATTGGAAAGATTGTTAGAACATTTTGTAAGTAAAGTAGCTATGGATATCGACGGATTAGGCATTAAAACAACAACATCTTTAATTGATAACGGACTTATAGGTGATGTTTCAGACATTTTCTTCCTAGATAAAAATAACCTAGAAAACATAGAAAGAATGGGTGAAAAAAGTATCAACAACTTAATTAATTCAATCGAAAAAAGTAAATCACAACCCTTCTCAAGAGTGATTACCGGGTTAGGAATTTCACATGTTGGCAGTGAAGTAGCAGAAATTCTAGTTAATGAATTCAAAAATATTGATTCACTAATGAATGTCACTGCAGAAGAATTGCAACAAATCCCGTCTATTGGTCCCAAAATAGCCATAAGCTTAGTAGATTTTTTTCAAAAAGAAACAAATAGACTTATCATTGAAAAACTCAAAACTTCAGGTATTAAAACTGAATTAGAAAATCAAAATGGAAAATCTAACAATAATCTACTGAATCAACAAAAATTTGTAGTCACAGGAAAAATGGAAAATTTCTCTCGAACGGAAATACAAAACCTGATCAAAGAAAATGGTGGCCTAGTCACTAATCAGGTATCCAATTCTACAAATTTTCTCATTGCAGGGTCCGACGCAGGTTCGAAATTAAATACTGCAATCGAAAATAACGTAACAATTCTTAGTGAATCAGAATTTCTTAAAATGATTTCTAGTTAGAATTCATTAAAGAATTAAAAATTAATGGATAATCTATCTGTAATTTATTGAAATCATCTACGGTATCTAAATCGAAAAGCATTCCTTGAGGTTCTATGGTTTTATAATCAATTAGATTCTTCTTACATTCATCTAAATGTTTTCGGAAACTGTTCTCACCTAATTGACAAGAAAAACCTGTGCCAACATTAAAAGAAATGCAATTCGTACCACCATCAGAACTTGATGGAACTAAAACTACTTTTTGTCCAAATTCAGAAAATTTAATTACCTGATTTATGTCAGTTTCATTTAATAATGGCAAATCACTAGGTATATAAATTGGAATATCTCCTAATTTTTTCCTTTCATTTACAACTATGTCGATATCATGAGCTAAATGGTCACCATTAGGAATCCGGGTATCTACATCAAAAAGACTCCCAATTTCTCGAATTGAATCATCTGTACCTACTAAAACAATATTATCGGCATTAGATTTTTTTGCAGCATCAAGTACTATTTTCAACATTCCAAATGTAATTTTTCTTCGGGAATTAATATCTAAAACTGATGAAAGTCGTGATTTTGTTTCACTTAAATCTTTCAATGGAATTAATAAGGTAAAAGTTTGGTTTTTTAATTGCATAAATTCAATAAAAATTTTGCTAAATTAGTTTTTTCGACTAACGAGTTCATGATTATATTTGTTTGAAAGGTTTTCATTCCTAAGCTATTTATATTCGGTATCAAATGAGAATCTATATCATCTAAAACAAAATAATCGCAAATTTCTTCAAAATGTTTTGCAATCCCAAATGCAGAAATCTCTTGATTTAATTCATCAAGCAATTTAGCAGTTGGGCCTTTGATGGCATCTCCATTCACAATAGAACTAACTGCTATTCTTTTTCCTTCAAAAGATTTCAACAAATCCAATACCCCTGGTAAAAAAATAATCGGATGTAAACTCAAAAAAGGATTTGAAGGACAATACAACAAATAATCAGCCTCTTCCAAAGCATTTAAGAAATTGGGTGAAGGCTTTGCATTCTGAATCCCATCAAATCTGATAGAAGTAACCTTTGGTTCACAAAAATATTTTACAAAATATTCTTGAAAATTTAAGTCTCCTCTGTCAGTAGTTAAAATAGTTCTAACCCTATCATCTGTCATTGGAATAATAGGAAATTCTAACCCATGTGCCTTACATAATTTGTCAGAAATTTCTGACAAACTCATATTTTGTTTAATTAAATTTGTTCGATAAATATGGGTAGCGAAATCTAAATCTCCTAGCTGGAACCATGAATCTAATCCTAGTTTTTGTAATTCATTTAAAGTTCGGAAGGATTCATCTTTAATTCCCCACCCCAATTTTTCATTAGACTTACCAGAAAGTGTATACATCATAGTATCTAAGTCCGGAGATACATGAAGTCCATAAAATTCCTGATCATCTGCAGTATTAACCACAATAGATAATTGATCTGGAGACAAAATTTCCGTAAGACCCAAAGCTAATTTTGCTCCCCCCACACCTCCAGCAAGAGCAACAAATTTACTCAAAAAATCCTCCTATATTTAATGGACCAGTTTATATGAATCTTGATTGTATCTCATGCTAAAATCCAAATACCGAGTAATAAATAAGGATTCTCATCATTCATATTTCAAATCTCTCGCTCAGAAATTTCAGGAACTATCAGAACCTTGATATCAGTTTACCCGCTAAAGTCACACTTTTAATAGGAAATAATGGTCAGGGAAAAAGTAATTTTCTTGAAGCTATTTATATGCTTTCTGTAGCAAAATCATACAGAGGAAATACTGAAAGAGACCTCATTACAGAAGGATCTGTAAATGGCTTGTCATATTCTAAAATTGCTTGTGATATTCAACTCGAGGAAAAAAGTACAAAACTAGAAATACACTATCAATGTGAGCCTTTTGATAACAAAGATGGTTTTATAGCACAAAAATTTATAAAAATTAATGGAATTCCTAAACGAGCTAGTGATTTTGTAGGTAATTTAAATTCTGTTTTATTTTCAGTTGCTGAATTAGATTTAGTGTTCGGCACACCTAGCTCTCGAAGAAGATATTTAAATATTTTAATTTCTCAAATTGATAAAACTTATTTAAAAAATCTATTAGATTTTCAAAAGATCAACTCTCAACGAAATAGTCTTCTAAAATTAATTAGAGAAGGAAACTCTCAAGATAATGAACTCTCATATTGGGACTCACAATCTGCTAAATTAGCAACTGATCTAATAATCAAAAGAGTTGAGATATTAGAAAATTTATCCAATTTATCTAATCCTATACATAAAGAAATGAGCAATTTAAAAGAAAATATGTTTTGTTCATATCTACCGAGTACTAGTGAAATGTATCCGACGAATCCTGAACAATGTTTCGATTTCATATGTTCAAAATTGATTTCAAATAGATCAAGAGATATATCATCTGGGACAACTTCAATTGGTCCACATAGAGATGACTTTCAAATTTTCATTAATAATTTAGATTCACATAGATTTTCTTCTAGAGGACAAGCTAGAACTGCAGTGTTAGCATTAAAATTTGCAGAAGCAGAAATACTAAAGCAATCAAGAAACACTACACCTATCTTATTACTAGACGATTTACTTTCCGAACTTGATTTAGAAAGAAGGGAACAAATTTTAGATATGACAAAAAAGTTTGATCAGTCAATAATTACTACTGCAGAACCTGAAATTATTGGTGCAGAATTTAAAAATCAATCAAACCTTTTAGAAATTAAAAATGGTGAAATTACAGAGAAAAACAAATGAAAAGCTTTTCTATTTCAACAATTGTTGCAGGAGCAGCTCACTTAATTAGTATTCCAACAGGACTAATGTTATTAATTTTCCCAATCATATCAAACACTGAAATTATTAGTGACGACAAAGGGTTTACTCAGTCAATTCAATCATATCAAACACTTCTAGAATCTAATTTATCACTATCATTACCAATAATTGTGTTTCCTTGGATCATTTCAGGAGTTTGCCTCATTTCAAATTTAATGGCCACACAAAACTCATCTAGTAATTCAATTAGATTTCGATGGAAAACATATACATGGGGATCTGTAATTTTAATGATGATATATATAATTTTAAGTCCAACAGGACTGTATTATGTTCCTGTTGGACTTTTATTACTTTTATCAACAATTATCAAAAGATAAATTAAGCAGGCTCAAACATAGGGAGTGAAATTTCACCTTCGCCTTGATCTAACCAAGAAAGCTTAACTTTCATGCCTATTTTAATATCTTCAATTGGGTTTTTGACATTAACAACATTGGTCATAATCCTAAAACCTTCATCTAAGTCTACATATGCCACAGCATAAGGCCCAATATCTTTAAATGCAGGATGCCTACTTTGCATCACTACACTAAAAGTGTACACAGTGCCCAATCCTTTTGATTGATTCCATGTGTTATTCAAACTACCACATTGAGTACAGTGTGCCCTTGGATAAAAAATCACTTCAGGACAATCATCACATGTTTGATACATTAATTTCTTTTCCTTTGTGGCATCCCAAAAAGGTTGTGTATCTGGCTCAGGAAATCTTGGTTGAGGTCTCATAGTCATATTATTTCTCCTTATTAATCTGCAGCTAGAATAATTGGTGAAGTCGCATGACGAGCTCCAAGTTGTCCACCATTTCCTACAGCTACTGCTAATTTTGCATTGTCTACTTGTGAAGTTGATTCACCTCTCATCTGTCTAGTAGCTTCTAAAATACAAAATATTCCTCTTTCTCCCGGATGATTTGATGAAAGGCCGCCACCATCTGTATTCAATGCAGGACCGCCTTTTTGATCAAATTTTAAAATTCCACTACTCACATAATCTCCGCCCTCACCTTTTTTACAAAAGCCCAAATCTTCAATCATTAACATAACTGTGATCGAAAACGAATCATATGCCATCAAAGCATCTATTTCACTTGGAGTTACACCAGCATCTTGAAATGCAACAGGCCCAGATTGAGCGCCAGCACTCACAGTAATATCTCCACCATTTTCACGGTATTTAGTGGCTTCGCCACCACCTATAATCCATACTGGCTTTTTCTTACAATTCTTTGCAACTTCTTTTGAGGCAATAACTACGGCACCCCCACCATCTGAAACCATGCAACATTCTAGTAAATGAAGTGGCCAGGCGATCATTCTTGATTCAACAACATCTTGAACGGAAATCTCATTTACTCCCACAAATTCTAAATCTGTCATAGCTTTGACAGCATCTGGGTTTCTCATGGCATGATACCTAGTAGCTACAGAAATTTCTGCAAACTGTTCATTTGTGGTGCCATATTGGTGCATATGCCTTGCTTTTACCATTCCATAACCCGCAATTCCTGTCATACCCCAAGAATCTTCCATATTATTGAATGGAGTAGGAGCACCTTGCCCTGTAGCTCCGGCTGTACCAATAGCGACTCTGCCCGAATGGGCTGTAGATCCATAAGTCAAAATCGCAACATTTGCTTTTCCAGCTGCAATCATAGTTGCAGCATGGTGTGCTTGGAATTCGTATGATGTACCACCTACACTAGTTACATCTATTAACCTAGGCTTGAAACCAAAATATTCCGAAATACTCAATCCACCAATATTTTGATTTTGACCATTGTCATATACAGCATCAACATCTTTCCAACTCAATCCTGCATCAGCTAAAGCCTTGGATGCAGATTCAGCTTTTATCTGTAGAGCGCTAACTCCTGGTGCAACCCTAAGTGGATATTCATGAATACCAACTACTGCCACTTCTCTCGTTTGGGACATAATTTTGCTCCTCAATGGATTTTTTCTTTGCTTTCTTCCGTGAAAATAGCATACAGGTGACTTAGCGTCAATTCCAAACCGATATAGTAGCTGAGTTTAAATTCTAGTAAAATATCATAATGACCTCTAAGGCTTATTCTCAAGAAAGATTTTGTGCAAAATGTAATGGGAAATTAATTCCTCTGAACCCTTTAATGTGTCCTTTTTGTGATGAACGAGTGCCGTACTCAATGAAGTTTCTTAATAACGCTAGAATTGGCAAAAACAGCCTGTTCAGATGGACTGTAACTGCAATTTTAATATTATTTATGTGGAGTTTTGTAGGCGGAATACCATTTATGTCAGTATGCAGCATGTTAGACAATAATCCATTTTGGGGATATTCATGCGATATAGATTCATACGCACCTTCAATTAAAGGACCCTCTTCAGCTCCAAACTTTTTATTTCTTCATTTAGTTTTTGTTATTGGACTATTTGGTTTCTGGTTTTTAACAAATTCTATTCAAAAAAAACCAGTTTCAAAAATGATTACAGGCAGAAAACAAATTGACAAAGAAAGAATTATTTTTGCCATGTTTGTATCATTTCTTTTTTATTCAATCGCACTATCAGGAGAATTATTTATATCAAATGCAAATAATGTTCCTCTAGCAATTAAATATGATGGAATTAGCCCAGATTGGATATTAATACTTATCCTAGCTATATTTTTTGTTCCTATACAAGCTGGATTAGAGGAAATTATATTCAGGGGATATATTCTTCACGGGCTTTCTCTAATTCTGAATAATAGAATATTTCTCGCACTTTCTACTGCATCAATATTTGCTTTTGTACACTTATCAAATCCAGAACCATGGACTTACGGAATTGGGCCCTATCTTATGGCAATTTTCACAATGGGATTTTTCATGTCTGCCATTACTTTAATAGATGGAGGAATGGAATTAGCTATTGGACTTCATATTGCAAATAATCTTTGGGTACACCTAATAGTCGGATTGGAAAATAGTGTGATAAACACACCATCTCTTTTTGTGATTACTAGTTCAAATATTCAATATGAAGCAATTATTTTGCCTACAATTATTCAATTTTCAGTCACTTTTATTGCTTTTGGACTTAAATATAAATGGTTTAAATTTAATGACAGAAAAAAACATATATCCTCATCGAGTCTGATATAGTTTTCAAATGCGTTTTGGACTAATTACAGATACACACTTACCCGGAAAAATTATTACTTTGGATGAATTAGGTGAATTACCTAGAAAATTCCTTTCCTCCGTAGACTATATTCTTCATGCAGGTGATTTAACATCTCCTAAAGTCCTAGACTGGTGTGAACAAATTGCTCCAGTTTTTTGCTCAACTGGCAATAATGATCCAATCCCAGACCCTCGAATGAAAGAAGTCCAGATTTTAAATTTTGAAGGATGGAAAATAGGTATGATTCACAGCCTAGAAGGTCAATTTAAACCCTCTGAAGAATTACAAAATCTTTTTCCGGAACCTGTAGAAATCATGATATCGGGACATACGCATCAAGAAAGACTTGAATTCAGGGATGGAATAGTAATGATTAATACTGGTAGCATCACTTTCCCACAACATAAAGAGGTACGATTAGGTACTGTAGGATTATTGGAATTATTCCCCAACCATTTAAAAATAGATATTTTCCCGTTAGGAGAAACACCGGGATCGCCAAATCCGGGAGTACGTTTATTGTTAGAAATAAAAGATGGGAAAATTATCAACCAAGACGGTCCTGTTCTTACTTAGTAAAATTCTAAGTGTATTGTTAAAAACAGCCAGAAATCTAAACGATTTGATATTCCACTTGAGAAACATTCGCGTCAAAATCCACCCAAAAAAAGTTTACGACTGGATTTTCATCATTCTCTAAAGACACCAAGACATAATAAAAATCTAGCCACCCAGATTCTTGAGCCATTCTCACATCAGTGTCAGAAGGGTAAGCAGGAGTGTGTGTATGGGAATGATAAAAGGCTATAAAAGACAAACCTAAACTATCAGAATCTCTTTCAGCTACCATTTGCTCTTTTGGATCCATAACATACCTGTATGGAGAAGGTGTTAGATTTTTAATTCTATAAATTTTTGAGACTTGTTCATCTAAACCAGATAATATTCCACAACACTCATTTGGATTCTCTTCTCTTGAATGAGAAATCATGTCATCAACTAGTTTTTGAGTAATCGTAATCATTAATCAATACCAACTAAAACTTAAATAATTGCTTGAATATAGCAATTATTCTATTAAAAAACCCATCTTTTTTATTTAGACGGTTCTCATTACACTCAACACACGTACAAGCAGGAGGATGATCATAGTGCCAATTTGATCTAGTCATAATATTCTCCGTCATTTTTATCTCCGGAAACTATACTGCCTCCAAAATCATTTTGACGCCAAGCCTCATACGCTATTATAGACACTGCGTTACCTAAATTCATACTTCTGTTTGCAGGAGTCATGGGAATATAAAGTTTAAATTCATCTTCTACTAAACCTAAAATTTCCTGCGGCAACCCTACAGATTCAGGACCAAAAACAAAAGAATCTCCGGGCAAATATTTTATCTGATCATATTTAGTTCCTGCTTTAGAAGAAGTCATAAACATTCTCCCAGAAAATTTATTCCTATATTCTTCAAAGGAATCATACATAAAAACAGTCGCTAAATCTGAATAATCTAGTGCTGCTCTTCTAAGCTTCTTTGCGGTCATTTCAAAACCTGTAGGTTTAATGATGTGTAAATCCGAACCAGTATTAGCACAAAGCCTAATAATGTTTCCAGTATTATTGGGAATTTCAGGATGAAATAGAACTAAGTGAAAAATCTGATCACCTCTCTAAATTAATTTTATTAACCTATGACAAATCTACCTGTGTTGTGGCACAATAGCTACCTATGCAACTGTTCAACTGGAATAGTTGCAAGAATTCTAGGAGGAATAATAATGGCTAATTACCTAAATGGAAAAGTGGCAATTGTCACTGGTGCCGGCAGAGGAATTGGAGCAGGAGTTGCAAAGCAATTAGCTGCTGAAGGCGCTAAAGTAATAGTAAACGACATAGGGGCATCTCTAGATGGTGAGGGTTTATCTAACACTCCTGCCGAACAAGTAGTAGAAGAAATCAAATCTTTAGGTGGAGAAGCTTCAGCTAATTACAATGATATCTCAACTATGGAAGGCGGAGAAAGTCTTGTTCAATCAGCATTGGATACATATGGCCAATTAGACATTGTCGTAACTGTTGCTGGAATTTTAAGAGATCGAATGATTTTTAATATGACTGAAGAAGAATGGGATGATGTGATTAGAGTTCATATGAAAGGAACATTTACTGTTTGTAAATACGCATCAATTCTATTTAGACAACAACGAAGCGGTAGGATTATTACTTTTGCTTCTGAGTCCGGTCTAATAGGAAATACTGGCCAAGGAAACTATGCTGCAGCAAAATCTGGAATAGCTGGATTTACAAAAGTAGCAGCGAAAGATCTTGGTAGATACGGAGTTACTGCAAATTCTATTTGTCCTCGTGCAAATACTAGAATGACACAATCAATTCCTGATTCCTCCAGACAGCTGAGAGCTGATAGGCCTTCCGATCGAGAAGAAGTCCCTGAAAGTGAAGTAATGAATCCTGAGGATGTAGCACCTATGGTCGCATATTTAGCTTCAGATCAAGCTGCAAACATTAATGGACAAACATTTTTAGTTTACGGTGGAACTATTACTAAATTAGCCTTACCTAGAAGAACACGAACTATATTCAAACAAGGAAGATGGGAAGTTGAAGAACTAAGAAAATTAGTTCCACAACACCTCACACAAGGTTTAGTCAATCCTTCACCTCCACAAGCACCAAAAACTGCATAGTGGTGAATAAATATAATTAGGAGAAAAACATGGGAGACCTACTTAAAGATAAAGTAGCAGTAGTTACAGGAGCTGGAAGAGGAATAGGTAGAGGAATTGCCTTATTGCTTGCCGAAGAAGGCGCCAAAGTAGTAGTAAACGACTTGGGCGGCTCAGTAGACGGAGAAGGAGCATCTACCACTCCTGCTGACGAAGTAGTTAATGAAATAAAAGCTAAAGGTGGAGATGCTGTTGCTAATGGTGATTCTGTAGCAACAATGGAAGGTGGAGAAAACATTATCAAAACTGCACTAGACAGTTTTGGAAAGCTAGATATTGTGGTAGCAGTTGCTGGTATTTTGAGAGACAGAATGCTTTTTAATATGACTGAAGAAGAATGGGATGCTGTTATTGCAGTTCACCTTAAAGGTACATTTTCTGTACTCAAACCTGCCTCAATCCTGTTTAGACAACAAAGAAGTGGTAGATTTATTGCATTTTCATCTACATCAGGATTGTACGGCAACTCAGGTCAAGCAAACTATGGTGCTGCAAAAGATGGAATAGCAGGACTTATTCGAGGAATAGCCAGAGATCTAGGTCGGTATGGAGTTACAGCAAATGCTATCTCTCCAGGAGCAGATTCTAGAATGACTGAAAGTGTTCCTCAATCTGCCAGAGATATTAGGGCAGCTAGTGGAATTGAAGCGCAATCAGCTGTAACTCCTCTAGAGTTAAATAGAGACCCACAAGATGTTGCCCCAATGGTTGCATGGTTAGTTTCAGAAGAAGCAAAAGATGTGAATGGCCATGTCTTCCACTGTCAGGGTGGTCAAATTTCTTTAATGAGTAATCCTTATGAGGAACGTACACTACGAAAAGTAGGAAGATGGTCTCTAGAAGAAATTGATGCCATGTTTTCAGGAACATTAGGAATGGACATGGTAAATCCTGCTCCTATGCAGGCTCCAAAAGAATAACATTCATTTAACAAGTAGCCTCAGATTCAGATTTTACTTATTTGATCTGAGGTTATTTTCTCACTATTGAAATAGTATCTATCGCATCTCCAGGGGGTCCATTTTGAGAAGGGTCAACAGGAGCAATTTTCCTCACAACATCCATGCCTTCTATCACTCTTCCAAAAACAGGATGACAAGATTGGCCCGGCTCTGCACAATCTTTTTCTAACCCATTTTCATCAAATCCATCTAATTGAGGAAGTGGTGCATAAGTTATGAAAAATTGACTCCCATTACTGCCTTTACCATTTTGTATCCCAGCATTTGCCATTGAAATAATACCTTCAGTATCATGCCTAGCATTAATATTGAGTTCATTATCAAATTTATAACCAGGGCCTGCCATTCCTGAACCAGTAGGATCACCACCTTGAGCAACAAACCCCGGAATCACTCTGTGAAAAGTAACTCTGTCATAAAATCCACTCTCTGATAGAAAAACAAAATTATTAACAGTGGCAGGAGCTAACTTCTCAAACAAATCAACTAAAATCACTCCACCATCGAACATTTTGATTTCTGCAAAATAATCAACTGTGGAATCAAGGGTATTTTCTGGAGATGTATCCCAACGGAATGCATCATCCCATACATATTGCCCAATTTGTTTATCAAAAAAGTAAGCTTTAGGGTCACCAGGAATTGGTGGAATCAAAATTGATACATTTTTCCCAAATTCAGTCTGGGTCAATTCAATATCAATATCCAGTTCAACTTTCTCACCATTTGGACCTTTAGTTGTTGGAGCAGCTGGAATTTTTCCAGCGATTTTAAGATTTTGAATATTAGACTGATTCTTAGAATCAACAGTTAATTCTAAATTTAGTTTAGAAGAAGTGTCTCTCAAAATTGGAATTACTTCCGCTAAAACCTTTGAATCTAAATCACCTTTAATTACGTATTGTTCTGAATCTTTTATAAGTTCAAGTTTCTCTTCATTGAATAATTTATCAATTACTGTGGTAATAAAAAAAGTTGGCTCTAAAGCAGCTTCTCCTTCAGATAACTTGGCCCAATTATTTCTATCTGGATATTTAAAATAATATTTATTATCAACTACTGTCATTAACCTATCAGTCTCTAAATCCAAATCTTGGACGCGCATGTATCCTGAAAAGTCTCCTGTTTCAGAAATATCACCTTCCATTAATAAAGGATATGATTGTTGGAATCCTTCATAAGAAAAGCCTATAGTCACATTGAAATTTGTATGCCTAGAATAATCTTGTTCTTGTAATGCCAAATTAACAGAAGATAATGTATCTTGATTGCAAGCAAACAAGAAAAAAACTGTAGAAACCAATAGAATTATATTTTTCATTTAAACACCCAAAGGAAATTTTATGAATAGAATAATATCAAGTATTGCAGGTAATGGCATACAAGGTGATAAGGGAAATGATGTCATTGGAACTAATTCAATGCTTGATAATCCGTTTCATGTCGAAATTGATTCTCTAAACAAATATTTATACATTGCAGATTGTTTCAATTTTAAAATCAAAAGACTTGATCTAGAAACTAACATCATTTCTGATTTTGCAGGAACAGGCAAACAAGGTCATTCAGGTGACAATGGCCCAGCATTAGATGCAGATATAGATGAAATTTATGCTTTACAAATTGACAAAAATGGTGATGTTTACATTTGCCAAAGATTTAACCCATCAATTAGAAAAATAGAAGCTTCATCAGGGAACATTTTCACAATTGCAGGGACTGGAATTACAGGTTCTGGACAAGATGGCATTCCAGCTACAAAATCTGAATTCATAGAACCTAATGACTGTGTTTTAGACGGTAAGGGAAATTTATTAGTTGCAGATGTTCAAGATCAAAAAATCAGATCCATAGATTTAAATAGTGGAATAATCTCTACTTTTGCAGGTACAGGTGTTAAAGAACATTCTGGTGATGGAAAATTAGCAATTAATGCTGGAATCTTTGGAGCTCGTGCAATCTGTGTAGACTTTTCAGGTAATACATATGTATGTGAAAGAGAAGGAAACACGATCAGAAAAATAGATAAAAACAATATTATCTCCACTGTAGCCGGAACAGGCGAAAAAGGTTATGAGGGTGATAATGAACTGGCAATTAACTGCACTTTTAATGGGCCAAAAGCAATCAGGTGTGACCAATCTGGAAATATATTAATTGTAGATACGGAAAATCACTGTATAAGAATTTTAGACATCAACACAAATTGCATTTACACAGTGGCGGGTGGAGCAAAAGGATCTCATGGTGACGGAAACAACCCTCTTGAAGCAGGGTTAGACAGACCTCATGGAGTGGTAACAAATAAACTGAATCACATTTTTATTGCTGATAGTGAAAACCACAAAATCCGCATAGTTAAATGATTTTAAAATAAAAAGCCATGTCATCTAAATCATTAGATGAATTGAGAGCATATCCAGGAACAATTCCAAATTTAATATAGTCTTTTTGTTCATATAAAGTTTCTGAAGGATCCCCCAATCTTGTATCTAAAATCAGTAACTTTTTTCCAAGTTTTTTAGCTTCCAATTCCAGTGTATCCATCAGAGCACTACCAATACCTTCACGTCTATGATTTGAAATCACCATTAACTTTTGAACCATAGCTCTATGTTTCGCATTTTGCATTTTAGCAGGAGCAAGTTGAACTGATCCTACTAAATTATCATCATCATCAAATGCAGCCCAAACTATAATTTGAGCAGAATTTATTTCAGCAAAAACTTCTCTCCAATAAGATTCAGCAGCAGAATCAGACAAAGGATTTAAAAATGAAACAGACGCACCATTTTTGACTGAATCTTGCAAAAGTTTAACTAATGAATCAGAATTCTTTGCAGCAGAAATCATATCTAATTTAAGTATTTTTACCATATATCACCATTTCTAACATAACCCTCTACTCTACCTACATTAAGATTTAATTACTAGCTACGGTAATAAATTCTCCGGAAAGTCTCGGCAACAGGCATTCCTTTTCCTTTTCCTCTTTCACCTTTCATTTCTTTAACTCTATCCATAATCTCATCAAATGATCTTCCATCCATTTGAGATTCATGTGAAGCAAGAGCTTTTACAGACGTTTCAATATGATCACTAATATCAATCCACAAATCTGGTTGAGGATGTCCCATTATCCAAGCTTCAGAGACTTTATGGGGTTCAAAACCTTCATCAATTAACTCTGGAAATGTCATATGATCTCTTGATGCAGGAAATATAGCGGACATTGTAGTCTCTCCTGCAGCTATATGATCGGGATGCCCAGAACCATATCCACCATCTAAAACTCGCATTGGATATTGGCAAATTACCACATCAGGTTTGTGACGGCGAATTTCTCTAGAAATATCTTTTCTTAATTCTAAAGTTGGTTGTAAATAACTATCAGGATGATCCAAAAATGAAACATGAGATAATCCCAAAACTTTACCTGCTGCTTCCTGTTCTTTTCTTCTAGTAGCAGATAATTCTTTTTCAGTAATATTTCTATCACTGCTACCTTTGCTTCCGTCAGTACATAAAACGTATGCGAAATCCCACCCTTCACTGATTAATCTTGCTACAGTTCCAGAGCAACCATATTCAGCATCATCTGCATGAGCAGTAACTACTAACCCTCTTTTAAAGTGTTCTGGCCAATCAAGTGAACTTGACATATTTTCTCCTAATTAACTAATTAATGCTTCAGATGCTAGCTGTATCAAATCCATCAGAGGTGAAGGAAACACACCACCAATTATCATTCCCACCAAAAGAATAACTAATATTATTTTAATAGATGGTGAAACCTTTATGGGAGAAGAATCAATTCCTTTCTCAATATACATTTGCCTTGCAATCATCAAATAATAGTAAAGTGAAATCAAACTAGTCACAATACCTAAAGCTACAAGCCATAACAAATCTTGAGCACCCACAGCATTAAACAAATAAAACTTACTGGTAAAACCTGCAAATACAGGTAACCCTGCCAAAGAAAACATTGAACAAACTAAGACTAGAGACAAAAATGGTGATCTTTTTGATAATCCTGCAAAATCTGAAATTGAATCTTTACCAGAATGATTGAATACTGCAATCACAGAGGTAAAAGCTGCAAAATTAGTAATTGCATAAGCTATTACATAAAAAATTATCCCATTGATGACCAATACAGTCATTTCAGTTGATACAGAACCATCTTCATTGATCGAAATTAATGCAGAAATTCCCATTAATATATATCCCATATGTCCAATACTAGAAAAAGCAAGAAGTCTTTTTATATTTTTCTGAACTAATGCCCCTAAATTTCCTATCAACATAGTGGCAACTGAAAGAACTATTAATATTAATTGCCACTCGTCACCAATTTGCAATAAGGATTCACAAAATAGCCTCAAAACTAATGAAATTGTTGCTACTTTAGAACCAACTGACAGCCATGCAGTTATAGGTAACGGAGACCCTTCATAAACATCTGGAGCCCACATATGAAAAGGAACTGCAGACAACTTAAATCCAAGACCAGCAAATAAGAATATAAATCCTAATATTAAGAAAGGATTCAGGTCATCTATAGAAGTTAACATCAATGAAATTTCATCAAATCTTGTGGTCCCTAATACTCCATAAATATTACTAATCCCATACAAAATTAATGCAGAAGAAAATGCTCCTAATAGAACGTATTTAACACCTGATTCATTGGATTTAATATTATATCTATCAAAAGCTACCAAAACATATAAACCAAAACTTAGTAATTCTAGTGAAATATAAGCCGTCAAAAGCTCAGATGAGGATGAAAGTAACATCCCTGCAAGAATAGTAAAAATTAGAATTCCGTAAAATTCACCTTGATATTTAATTCTAGATTTAACAAATTCATTAGAAGAAATTAATACAATTATTCCTGCAATTAGAAAGAAAATCCTAAAAAGGTTTGCGTAGTCGTCAAATACTAATAAGCCCTGATACAAAATTCCATTAGTAAAAGTTAGTAAAGTAATCACTAAGATTATTAATAAGCCAATGACTCCCACCCAGACTAAATAATCTTTCCTTTTTTCTGAAACAAATAAATCCAAAGATAATACCAAAAAGGCCAAGCCTGTCACTAAAAATTCAGGGATTAATAAAGAAAAATTATTGGTCATATAGCCCCCAAAATTCCAGACAAAATTGGACCCACACCATGTTTAATCACTTCCACAAACGGATATGGCCACAACCCAATCAATAAAATCGTAAAAACCAAAATACTTGCAGCAAATCTCTCTCTCAAATTGGAATCGGTTAAATCTTCCCATTCGCTTGAAACAGGCCCAAAAAATGCTTTAGCTATTAATCTCAAGATGTATATAGCTGTAATTGCTGCTCCTACAACTGCAAAAGACCCAAGAATAATTCCTCCAAAACCATAACTCTGGAATATACCCATAAAAATTAAGAGCTCGGCGACAAACCCGCTTAAACCTGGAAGACCCAATGAAGTAAGTCCAGCAATTCCAAATAATATTGTAGTCACGGTCATTTTTTTTGCTAAACCCTGTAAAACCAAAGAGTCTCGAGTATGAGTTCTTTCATAAATCATTCCTACAACTGCAAAAAATAAAGCAGTCATCACTCCATGAGAAAACATTTGTAAAACTGCACCTGTTAATCCTAAATAATGCAATGTCGCTATTCCCATTAATACATATCCCATATGACTTACAGAAGAATAGCCAATTACATATTTAAAATCGGTTTGCCCCATAGCTGAAATGGCTCCATAAATGACATTTACAGCACCTAATACTATTAATAAAGGCATCCAAAATTGAGCACCTTCGGGCAATAAAAACATTCCAATTCTTATAATCCCAAATGCACCTAACTTCATCAAAACACCAGCATGAACCATGCTCACAGCTGTGGGAGCAGAAACATGTCCATCAGGAGACCATGTATGAAAAGGCCATAAACCTGCCAATATACCAAAGCCTACCATCAACAAAGGAAAGGCAATTTTCTGAAAATCTGTAGATAGATTTTCCGAAATTACCTTTTCAATTTCTAAAATGTTAAATGTACCTAAATTTGATTGAAGAAATATTGCTATGATAGCTACCCAAATCAAAACACTGCCTGCTACTAAAACCAAAGTTAATTTCATAGCGCTGTATTCTTTCGTTCTAGAAAATGTAGGAAATTTACTACTACTTCCCCATTTTCCAATTAATAAATACATTGGCAAAACAGATAATTCATAAAAGAAAAAGAAGAAAAACATATCTAAAGAAACAAAAACACCAAAAACACCCGACAATAACAAGAAATACAAAATAAAAAAGTCTTTTAAGTCCTCTTTAATGGCCCAAGAAACTATTGTTCCTGTAAACATAACTATGCCGGTTAAAAGAACCATTAAAGCTGCAATTCCATCAATTCCAAGATCTAGAGAAATAGCACCAACCCCGTCGCCCCAAGTACCAGGAATATCTAACCAAGAATACGTATATAAAAATTGATACCCTTCAATGGAGTGATCAAAGTTTAAATAAACCAATAAAGCAATCAACGAAACAATTGAAGAAATTGCTAGTGAGGAATATTTGATCACATATTGATATTGACTTGGAATTAACATTAATAAAACCACACCAATTAATGGGAAAATTATTAATGCTAATAGGCTAGTTTCATTAAATAATTCAATCATTCAACCACCCACCATATGATAGCCATTAAAAACAAGCCTACAACCATCACCAAAGAATAATTATATAAATACCCTGATTGAAAATATTTAAGCCTATCTGCAGATTTTTTCGTAGAATTTCCTAAACCATCAATCCCAGTATCATTAACAATAACTCTATCGAATACGGTTAACCATCTAGCGAAAGTAAAGACAATTTTAGTGGCAATCCAAGAATAAGTTTCATCAAATAAAAATTTCCGGGAAACTACTTGGTATAAAAATTTAAAAGGTTTAGAAATAGCGTTAATTTCAATTGTTCTAGTGCCATAAATCATCCAACCCAAAAGAGCTCCAGAAAACGCAACCAGTATTGAAACTACAGTTAACCAAGGAATCATGTGAAATTTGTGATGATCATCAATAAATGCAGCAAACCCTTCCCATCCTGAGATTGGACTTGGAAATGCTAATAAACCAGAAAATAAAGCTAAAACACTCAAAATTATTAATGGATAAGTCATTATTCTAGGAGATTCATGGGCTTTTTCAGCATAATCAGATCTAGCAGAAGATAAAAATATCAAACAATATAATCTAATCATATATAGAGAACTTAAAAACACACCAAACAACGTAATTGGAAAAAACCAAGGATTATATTCCCAAATAGAAATCAGAATTTCATCTTTACTAAAAAACCCACTTAAAGGAACTATTCCTGCTAAAGAAAGACTACCAATTAAAAATGTCATTGAAGTTATAGGCATTTTTTTACGAAGGCCACCCATCAATTCAACTTCAGTTTGATCATGCATTCCGTGCATTACACTTCCGGCACCTAAAAAAAGTAGCGCCTTGGAAAAACCATGTAAAACTAAGTGGAAAAACGCTGCCGGAACTCCAAATGATCCCAAAGAAAGCATCATTAATCCCAAGTGACTAATAGTTGAATATGCCAAAACTCTTTTTATGTCTGTCATAACTAAAGCAATGGCTCCAGCTAGTATAAAAGTCACAATTCCTACAATAGAAATTATCACCAAAATACCTGGACCCAATTCAAATAAAGGAAACATTCTTCCTACTAAATAAATCCCAGCTGCAACCATAGTAGCTGCATGGATCAATGCGGAAACTGGAGTAGGACCTTCCATTGCATCAGGCAACCAAACATGTAAAGGAAATTGAGCAGATTTGCCCATAGCACCTAAGAAAATTAACAAAGAACTCCAAAAAATCACTTCATTAGAAATTCCTCCTTCCTGAGCCACATGAATTATTGAAGATATATCAAAAGTGCCTGAAGCTTTAAATAAAATTATTATGCCAATTAATAATCCTACATCTCCAATTCGAGTAGTAACGAAAGCTTTCTTAGCAGCTTCTGATGCAGATTTTTTTTCATACCAAAAACCGATTAATAAGTATGATCCCAATCCCACCAATTCCCAAGCAAAATACAATAATAATAGATTATCTGACAAAACTAAGAGCAACATTGCTGCAGCGAATAAAGAATGAACAGCAAAATACCAGCCAAACCTCGAATCACCTTTCATATATCCTACAGAGTAAATTTGTACCAAAAAAGCAACAAAGGTGATTAAACCTATCATTACTATAGAAATCCTATCAATTAACAATCCCCAGGAAATTTCCCATTCTCCTAAATCTATCCATGTAAAACTTGAATGAATAGAAAGTAATCCTCCATTAACAAAATCTATCAAAACAAAAATAAATATTAAAAATGCAATTCCTATTGACGCTATAGAAATAACAGCTCCTTGAGTAGGAATGTATTTACTAAAAAGAGCTATTATTAAAAATGCAAAAACACATATGAGTGGAAGCATCCAAATTAAGTTATTTACTTGCAATAAATCCAAAACACTACCCTTTCAAAATATTCATTTCATCAACGTTGACAGAATTTTTATTTCGATAAATTCTCAAAATTATTGCTATAGCTAAAGCTAATTCAGCTGCAGCAATTGTTATTACAAAAACAATTAATACTTGTCCAAAAGTTTGAATTTCTTGTCCAAAACCTCTAAATGCTACAAAACCAATCAAGTTTATATTTACAGCATTTAACATGAGTTCAATTGACATCAATATTAAAACTGCACTTCTCCGAGCTAGCACGCCATAAAGTCCTAAAGAAAATAAAAGTGCTGATAGAAATTGGAAGTGAATTATTGTCAATTATCTACCCTCTTCGTCTTGCCTAACGAGTACCACAGCTCCAATCAATGCGACTAATAAAACCAAAGACGCTACCTCAAATGGAATTGCCCAATCCTGAAACAAACTTACTCCTAGATCAATCATGTTAATGGGATCTCCTTGAGAAGAGGGCATTGCAGTCGCAACAATTGCATACAACATAATAGCTAAAACAGTTAAAGAAACTAAAACAGCTAATGGTTTTTGAGAATTATCAGTCAATCCTTTGAAATCCTCTAATCTTGTAAGCATTAAAGCAAATAAAATTACAATGACGACAGCGCCACCATAAATTAAAATCTGAACTAAAGCCAAAAAGTCAGCAAACGCTAGTAAAAATATTCCCGCAGTCCCTAACATAGCAACTAATAATGCAAACGCTGCATAAACTATGTTTTTAACTGTCACCACTAAAACTCCTCCACCTACAACTAGAGAACTAGCAATAAAAAAAAGAATCAGGTCAATAGAAATCATTATTCAGCAGAATCCTTTTCTGAAGATTCAGAATTTAAACTTTTATCTAAAGTTAAAGGAATAACTGAACCCTCAGCAGGTTTTGGCTTAGAGACTTTTTCTTTGGGTTTACCACTATTTTTTTCGGGCTGTTTAGGAGTCCAATTTACTTTATTTTGGTATTCCATCCCCATTCCCAAAAGAGTGTCTAAATTTGCTCGGTTCCCATTCCTCTGATACTTGCTCAATTCATGTTCATGAGACATTTCTATAGCATCAAAATTACAAACATCTACACAAATGCCACAAAGAATACAACGTCCTAAATTAATTTCAAATTCATTAATTATTTTTCGTCTTCCACTAATTCCTTCTTCATACTTTGGATTATCTTTCATCTCTGCAGTCATACATTGAGTAGGACAATTCCTAACACAAACCATGCATCCAGTACAATACGGTTCCGCAATGTTTGAATCCCAAAGCAGAGAAGGAAATCCCATAAAACGTTCAGCTACCTGAATACGCTTGTCTACTTTAGGATACTCTGCAGTCACAGAAGGCCTAAATGTTGTCTTCAATGTAACAATTAATCCTCTCAAAAATCCTATATTTTTTAATTGTTGGATCATAATTATTCCTTGAAGTTTTGGCTGTCTCTTAATTGAGAAGAGGAAACAACACGAACAGTGTCGCCAGAATCATATTTTTTAGATCTATTTGAAATCATATAAAACAAAACCCCAGTCAAAAATATAGAAATCACGGACAAAACAAAATGTGAAAACCCATAAAAAAGTACTACTGAAGTGATCACTACATTTAAAAACGACAAAGGTACTAATAATTTCCAACCAAATGCCATCAATTGATCAATTCTTAATCGAGGATAAGTACCTCTAATCCAAAAAATTAAATAAATTACCGATACTGTTTTAAACATGAATAATAATATTGACAGAAAGTCATGTAAGCTTCCTTCAAATGGCATTTGTGGCCAAACCCAGCCACCCAAAAACAAAATTGTAGTCAAAACTGCTACAGTAAAAGTATTCATATATTCTGCTAAATAAAATACAGCCCAATGAGCTCCACTATATTCAACAAATGGTCCTCCCACAACTTCTGATTCAGCATGATGGATATCAAATGGAATTCTTCCTAATTCAGCTAATCCAGCAATAAAAAATATTACGAAAGCCAATGGTTGTTTCAAAATAAATGCAAAAGTTTGTTGTTGATTAACTATCTCAGTTAAGTTAAGCGATTGTGCCAACATGGCAATTGTTAAAATCGACATAATAAATGGAATTTCATAACTCACAAGTTGACCTGCAGCTCTCAGTCCTCCCATCACAGCCCATTTATTTGCTGACCCCCATCCTGCCATTACCAATCCCATAACTGTTAATACCGAAATAGCTGTAATGTAAAACAAACCTAAATCTGAATCATCAAGAACAATACCGTCAGTAATTGGAATGGCTACCCACATTAATAATGCAGGTACCAATACAGCTATAGGAGCAATCCAATACACAGCTCTGTCTGACCAAGAAGGTAATAAATCTTCTTTGATAACTAATTTAATGCCATCAGCTAAGGGTTGTAATATGCCCCTAAAACCAACATATTTCGGACCCATTCTTTGTTGAATCCATGCTAAAACTTTTCTTTCCATCAAAGTCAGATAAGCAGCAATTCCGGCTAAAATTGTAAAAATCATTCCTGCATATACAAAATATTTTAATATTTCCTGAAAATTCACCTATCCACCTCACCCATGATGATGTCTATAGATCCCAAAACTAATACAGCATCAGCTAAATAAGTATCACGAAGCATCAATTCCAAAGCTTGTAAATTAACAAAAGAAGGGGGACGAACTTTTACCCTATAAGGCTTATCTGATCCATCACTAACAACGAACACCCCTAAATCACCGCGGGGGGATTCTGTTCGAACAAAAACTTCCCCTTTGGGAGGCCTAACCATTCCTCTAATTGGAGTAATAATTTCACCGTCAGGAAGATCGGCTAAAGCCTGTTCTATAATTTTAATAGACTCTCTCATTTCTTGAACCCTAACAAAATATCTATCCCAACAATCACCTTTGCTTCCAATAGGAATACCAAAATCAAACCGATCATATATTGAATATGAATCTGTAACTCTAATATCTTCTAAAACGCCTGAAGCTCGAAGAGAAGGCCCTGAAAGCCCTAAATCAATAGCCTCATCCGCAGTAATTATTCCAATATCTTTAGTTCGCACTAAAAACATTTCATTATTTGAAAGTAGCTCGTCACATTCATCTACGCTTTTTTTCAACTCGTCAATTAATTTATGAACTTTATCTTTAAAATCTTTCTCAACATCTTCTTTAATTCCACCTATTCGAATATAGTTATGCATTAATCTAGCACCAGTAACGCTTTCAAACAGCTCTTGAATTCTTTCTCTTTCTCGGAATCCATAAAGCATTGGCGTAGTAGCACCGGCATCTAAACCATAAACGCCATAAAACAACATATGACTAGCAATTCGATTTAATTCACACAAAATCACTCTAATATACTGAGCTCTTTCAGGAATTTCTAAATCCATTAATTTTTCTACGGCTAAAGAAAAGGCAAGTTCATTATTCAAATTTGCAACATAATCTAATCTATCAAAAAGAGTAATTATCTGGTTGTATGATTCACTCTCACAAATTTTTTCTGATCCTCTATGAAGATATCCTATGTGGGGTTCAACTTTCTGGATCTTTTCACCATCGACCCAAATGACTAACCTAAATACTCCATGAGTACTGGGGTGTTGAGGGCCCATATTAATCATTAAATCTATGGCATCTTCATTTATTTGTGATTGAGATACTTGCATTGTTTACCACTCTTGATAATCATGAAACGGAAAACTTTTTCTTCCCGGAAACCCTTCAAATTCTTCAAATAAAAGTAATGGAGATAAATTTGGATGACCTTCAAAAATTACACCAAATAAATCATGACTTTCTCTTTCAAACCAATTTGCAGTAGTCCAAATTTCTGAAATTGTGGGAATAGATAAATCATTAATAGACAGGTTACATTTAACAGCAATTTTTTGTCTGAATTTCAATGAGACTAAATGATAGTTCAGTTCAAAAGTTTCAGAAATGGCTTCATAATCAACTACTGTTACCAATGATAAATAATTAAATTGAAGATTTTCATCATTTTTCAAATAATTACAAATCTCTATCAAATTTTTTTTATCCACAGTTATCGTCACAATATCTGCTTCAGCACCTATAGATGGTGATATGTTCTCTGGACAATTCGTGTCAAGAAAAGAAGAAAGTTGTAAGCTTTTTTCATCTAAGTTAACAGGAACAGTTGGAACTTCTCTTTCTTTACGAACTGGTTTCTTGGGTTCGGGTTTTTTAGCCTCAGATGTTTCATCTGATACCTCTGCACCAGTAGATTCTACTAATTCTTCACTATCGGGGTTTTCTGGCATCTAAATACACCTAATTTAACTAAACATCTCTATTACGAGCATCTAATTTAATTTTTTCTTGTAGTTGTAATATTCCGTACTGCAAAGCTTCTGGACGAGGTGGACATCCTGGCACATAAACATCTACAGGAATTAAATGATCTACTCCCATCACAACTGAGTATGACTTGTAATAGGGCCCACCATTAGTAGCACAACTGCCCATAGCTATTACCCATTTAGGATCAGGCATTTGTTCATATAAAAGTTTAATAGGGTCAGCCATCTTTTTAACAACAGTCCCCGCAACAATCATTACATCAGCCTGTCTTGGAGAAGGCCAAGTAACAATTCCAAATCTATCCAAATCATGATGAGAAGCATGAGTGCTAATCATTTCTATAGCACAACAAGCTAAACCAAAAGAAAGTGTCCACAAGGAAGATTTTCTAGCTAAAGAAAATAATTCATCTGATTTTGCAGTCAACGCATTAGGTAAAACTTTATTAAAAACACTCTCTGCAGGATTGTTACCTTCACCATATTTATATCCCTGACCTAGAATTTTTTCTTGAGGAATAAATTGAGAATTTTCATTTATTTCCATTGCAACACACCTTTTTTCCAACCATAGATAATTCCAAAAAATAATATAGCCATAAATATAAGCATTTCATAAAAAACTGCAGCACTCACATAATCTTGTAGAAATACCATTGCCCAAGGAAAAAGAAAAACAGCTTCTATATCAAAAATTATAAAAAGAATTGCAAAAATATAATATCTAATCTGAATTTGAGACCAATTATAGGGAGATGCTGGAATACCACATTCATATGGGGTATCTTTGAGCTCAGATGGCCTTCTAGGTGAAATTATCCTCGATGCTAAAAACATTCCTAGCGCAGCCAATACACCTACTACAGCAACTACTATTACGGCTATCCAATTTACATCATACATTTCAGAGAAATACACCTCATATTAATATCTCAAAATCTAGGAATGAGTTTAACATATAAGAAGATTTCTAATAAGCAGATTTATGCATACAAATACTGCACAACATTTTTCTTAAAAATTGTATAAACTAGTCAAAAATTCAAAGGTCAAAAAAGGTCAAAAATGTCAAACGTTCAAACCAATCTAACATTTCAAAAATCTGAACCTCAATCCACAAAAGGAATGGTTGCAACTAAGGACAGATTAGCCACTAAAGCAGGTATAGATATGTTAGAAGCAGGAGGTAACGCTATAGATGCTGCAGTTGCTGCATGTCTAGCAATAGGCGTTGTTGAACCAGAATCAAGCGGAATTGGTGGTGGTGGATATATGGTATTTCAAATGGGGAATGAAGGCGGTGTCATAGGATTTCCTATGAAGGGACCTTTGAAAGGAAATCCTAATTTTTATGAACTCACTGGAGAAGCATCTACCGAAGGATTTGGATGGGCAGGAGTTAAAAATGATGAAAACATACATGGATTTAAATCTATTGCAGTTCCAGGTTGCTTAGCAGGTTTATACGAAGCACATAAAAGATTTGGAAAATTACCTTTTAAAGATACTATTTCACCGGCAATTAACTTAGCAAAAAATGGATTTCAACCAGAATGGTTTTCTTTGTATAAATTTGCAGGAATGTTACCAATGTTAAATCGGTACTCAGAATTGGGAAAAACTTTTTTACCAAATGGCAATTTAAATTTCGCTCATATGACTAACGGTGAAAATAAGTTAATTCAGTCAGATTTAGCTCAAACTTTATTAGCGATTCAAGAAGATGGAATTGATGCATTTTATCGAGGTGATATAACAAAAAAAATAGTTACGGACATTCAACAAAACGGCGGAATTATAGATTATAACGACTTCGATCAATACAAACCTTTCAATTGGAAAGGATTAGAGTTTCAATATAGAAACAAAACGCTTCGCGTACCTCCATATGCTTCAGCAGGCATAACGAGTGCAATGACTTTAAAAATTTTAAATCAAATTAATTTAAGTTCTTTTGATCACAATTCTACTGAAATGCTTCATTACTATATCTCCGCCGCTAAAATGGCTTACTCAGATAGGTTTAAATACGTAGCAGATCCTGAATTTTCTGATGTCCCTTGGAATGGGCTTGTTTCAGATGAATATTCAAAAATTCGAGCTTCAGAAATTAAAGAAAATGCTCCTAAAAATTATGGATTTGGAAATCCTTGGATTCAGGAAGGAAGATCTCCCCAATCTCAACTAGACCCTAGTAATCCTAGACCAGACAACGGGACAACGCATTTAGCAGTAATCGACGGAGATGGTAACGCTGTTTCAATTACAAACACTATAATGTCAGGATTTGGTTCTGGAATAATTCCTAAAGGAACTGGCGTAGTAATGAATAATGGGATGATGTGGTACGACCCAGTACCTGGCAGAGTAAATTCTATCGCACCAGGAAAATATCCCTTAAACAATATGACACCATGCTTAGTCTTGGGTGACAATGGAGTAGAAATTGCAGTAGGGGCTTCGGGGGGAAGAAGAATCACAAATTGTGTAACATCCTTGTTGGTCAAAATGATTGATTACAAAATGAATCCTCAAGAGGCCATAGATGCTCCCCGTATAGACTGCAGCTCAGATTTCACAGATCTGACACCTGAAATTGCTGAAAATACAATAAATGAACTGATTCAGAAAGGCCATAATATAAACGTACTTTCAAATGAATTGTTGAGATCAGGAATAAATATGTTTGCAAGCCCAGTAGCAATTACCAGAAACAACAACCAACTACGGGCCGGTGTTGATTCTTTCCACACAGCAAACGCTCAGGGATTATCATAAAACTTCAAAATTAAAATTATCTAAAATTAAATCACAACCAACATTTAATTTAATTAGGTGATCAAACTTAGAAAAATTTTGTAATTCATTAATTCGTTCCATTGTGTCTAAAGTATTAGAATCTACAACTAAAATTGGAACCTCCTCTTCGGTTGATTCGTATTTTACATATTCTATTGGGTCTAATCCCCCAGTCATAATAAAACAAGACATATCTGTAGATAATGCAGACATTTGAACATCAGGACGATCACCCCTAACAATCACTGCTTTTTTATCTAACGTATTAAAAATCATTTCACCTGGGTCCATTCCAAACCCACCCACCATATAATGTTCTACTAATCGATCAGCATATTCATTACCATTGAAAAACTTTGCTCCCAAAATATCTGCTACCTGTTGAACACTAAGAGACAACAAAGTCCTATTTTCCGGTACAGATCCTAAAACCTGAATATTTGCTTTCAAAAAAGCAGGAATAATATGTTCAGATAATTTCGATTCGCCATATTTCGTAACAAAATTTATTACTACTCCAGCCAATTCATCCCCAAATTCCTGCAAATGTGGAATGTGATTTAAACAATTAGAAAAATCCAAAATAGAAATGATTTTCCCTTGAGTATTTTGTGCAATATTTTTTAATTCATCATGTGGAATGTGGGGGGAAACTTTGACAATCAAATTGTTAGTTTGATCTATTTCTTTAATAAATGAATTAAATTCATTTACAGACAAAACTTTTGAAGGTAATAAATCAGAAACATCATCTTGTTGAAACAAATCATTTTGTTGACTAGGAACTAAATGAATCAAATCTATTGTTTTATTTTGATTAATCAGAATTTGAGAAAGAGAATAACTAAAAAATGTCTTGCCTGATCCGTTATCAATAGATGTTACAAACAAAACACTCATCGGAAAACCTTATATGATAGGAGTGAACTAGACAAATTAGCTTCTAGTCCTTCTTCTCCTCAATCTTCGAATACCTCGTTGCCTATCGAGACGCTCTTGTTCGCCTTTGGATCTAAAAAATCTTCTATTTCGAAGTTCACGCAAAATACCAGACCTTTGCATTTGAGTCTGAAATCTTTTTAATAAAACTTCTGGTTCTTCTCCATCTCGGAGACTAACGTATGCCAAATTTTTCCTCCAAAATAAACAATTAACATTAGGGAGGTTAGAGTATAGCATATAGGAATAATGAATCATATCGTTGAAATATCAAATTAGGTTTGTATTAATATAGTACATATAAAATTTTACAAAGGATAAATATGCCTGAACCAGATTTTCAATTCACTGAAATTTCAAAGTTTTCTCCTGAAACATTTGGTGAACCCGGTATGAGAACTTTTAGAATCAATGCTGATAGCGCTAGCAGTAATGCCTTGATATGGGTCGAAAAAGAACAATTATCTGAATTATGTGAAAGCATGAATCAGTTAATTAATGAAGTTAAACTCGATCAAAACTCAGATACTTTTCCTCCTATTGAAAAAGAAGCACCAGGATTATCAAAACTTGAATTCAAAACAAATAGAATAGCTTTTGGGTATGATGAAAACTCAAAAATGTTTTTAATTGACGTATACGATCCTCAAAGTATTTCCGAAGAAACCACTCTAAGAATTTGGATTAATTCTATTCAATTAGAAGCATTTATAAATAAAGGTCTAGAAATTGTTTCTGCAGGTAGACCAAAATGTGAATTGTGTAAAAAACCTATTAATCCTGAAGGGCATTCATGTGAATATAAAAATGGTCATTCAAAAGATCCAATCATTTAGATTTTCGTAAAATGAATTCAAATCATATAAATGAATATTCTGATCCTAAAAAATTATTTCCCACTCCTCCTAAAAAAATTATTGATTTAGAAGAAAGTGAATTAATCTCCCATATTATGAGTGGCAATTTTATCGGTGGACATACTATGCCATGGGGATCAAATTACACATTTATGATGTGGATAGATATTGATGAATCAGGGTGTATAGGCGTGATTTATAAACCTAGGGATGGAGAAAAACCTTTATATGATTTTGAACACAGGACTTTATATAAAAGAGAAAGAGCCTCATACATTTTGAGTAAAATATTGGGATGGCCAAATATACCATTAACTATAATCAGAAATGGACCATATGGATTAGGTTCTGTTCAAAGTTATATAGAATGTGACCCTAGAATTACTTTTTTTGAAATTAGAGAAGAACACTTAGACGATCTTTTTCCTATAGCAATTTTTGATTTAATTACAAATAATGCGGATAGAAAAGCAGGTCATTGTATTTTTGACAACCAAAATATCATTTGGTCTATAGATCATGGCCTAACTTTTAATTCTGATTTTAAACTAAGAACTGTGATGTTTGAATTTTGTGGCAAAAAAATTCCTGACAAATTTATTGCTGATATATCAGACGCTTTGCCAAAATTAAAAAAAAACAAAGAAATGAAAAAACTCCTTTCTTCAGAAGAATTTGAATCGCTCGTAATAAGGATGGAGGATGCAATTGTTAATCCAATTATGCCTATTTTAAACCCCAATAGAGATATTCCTTGGCCTTTGGTTTAAATATTCGATTTTCCATGTTGCTGAGATCAAGAGATTGGCACTAGAATATACAACGATTATGGAGGGTTGGCAGAGTGGACGAATGCACCAGTCTTGAAAACTGGCATACCCTCACGGGTATCGTGGGTTCGAATCCCACACCCTCCGCCAAATGAATAAGGACAAGGTATGAAACTTCACGAATATCAAGCGAAGAATATATTAAAAAAATTCAACATTCCTGTTCCAAATGGAGTTACTGCAGAAACTCCAGAAGAAGCTAAAATAGCTGCATCTGATTTGGGACAAACTGTGGTGGTGAAGGCACAAGTTCACGCCGGAGGTAGAGGAAAAGGAGGAGGCGTAAAAGTTGTACATAATCCTGAAGAAGCTCAAGAAGCTGCCAAAACTATTCTAGGATCCAATCTAGTTACATTTCAAACAGGTCCAGAAGGTGTTCCTGTCCAAAAAGTTTTAATTGAACAAGGAATCGACATTCAGAAAGAATTATATCTGGGTATGGTTATAGATGGAGCTACAAAAGGAATAGTGATAATTGCTAGTGAAGCTGGAGGCGTAAATATTGAGGAAATTGCAGAAAACTCTCCGGAAAAAATTCTTACCATTCCAATTGATCCTGTTTTAGGATTCCAACCATTTCAAGGAAGAGAAATTGCATACGGATTAGGAATGGAACAAAATCAAATTCGGCCTGCCACTAACCTAATTCAAAATTTATATAACGTATTTGTAAATACAGACGCCTCACTAATTGAAATTAATCCATTAGTAATTACTTCAAATGGAGAAATCATTGCGGCTGACGCCAAACTAAATATAGACGATGATGCTGTCTTTCGACACAAAGATATTCAAGAAATGTCAGACCCATCTCAAGAAGACCCAGGAGAGGTTGAAGCTAGAGAAAATGATATCAATTATGTGAAATTGGATGGAAATATTGGATGTATAGTAAATGGTGCAGGATTAGCTATGGCAACTATGGACGTAGCTAGCGCATCTGGTGCTTCACCTGCAAATTTTCTAGATATTGGAGGAGGAGCTGACGAAGAAAAAGTTTCTAAAGCATTAAAGCTTGTCCTGTCAGACCAGAGCGTAGACCTAGTTCTAGTGAACTTATTCGGTGGAATTCTTCGATGTGATATAGCAGCTAGGGGATTCATTTTAGCTTCTCAAGAGGTTCCTGAAAAAATGAAACCTATGATTGTTCGAATGTTAGGAACTAATGCAGATGAAGGTAGAGAAATACTATCTAATTCAGATATTGATATAACTCTAGTAAATACTTTAGATGAAGCAGCTACAGCTATTAACAAAATAAAATAATGGATGTGAAATGAGCATATTAGTAGATAAAAACACAAAATTATTAGTTCAAGGAATTACAGGTAAAGAAGGTAGCTATCACGCAGCCAGATCAGCTGAATACGGAGCAAACCTTGTTGCAGGAGTAACACCTGGAAAAGGCGGACAAAACTTTAACGATTCAGTTCCTATTTTTGACACTGTAAAACAAGCAGTTAAAAATACAAAAGCTGATGCTTCATTAATTTTTGTTCCACCTGCATTTGCTTCAGACGCAATTGTGGAATCAATAGATGCAGGCATAAAAGTCATAGCTTGCATCACAGAAGGAATACCTGTTCAAGACAGTATTCAAGTTGTCAGATATTTAAAAGATAAAGATGTTACGTTAATTGGACCAAATTGCCCTGGAATAATTTCGCCAGGGGAAAATTTTAAAATGGGAATTATGCCTGGTCACATTCACATGGCTGGAAAAACAGGAGTAGTTTCAAGAAGCGGGACACTAACTTATGAAGCAGTAGGTCAACTAACAGAATTAGGAATAGGCCAATCTACTTGTGTAGGAATAGGAGGAGACCCAGTATCAGGAGTTACTTTCATAGATATTTTAGAAAAATTTGAAAAAGATCCTGATACAGACAGTATCGTCATGATAGGAGAAATTGGAGGAAGCAAAGAGCAAGAAGCAGCAGAATTCATAAAAAATCACGTTAGTAAACCAGTTGCAGCATTAATCGTAGGACAAAGTGCCCCACCGGGCAAAAGAATGGGGCACGCTGGTGCAATCATCACAGGATCAGCAGGAAAAGCAGAAGAAAAAATAAAGGCTTTATCTGCAGCAGGAGTGGCAATTATTCCAGGACCTGCATACATTGGAAAAACACTTCAGGAAGCCCTCGGATAATACGTTTGTTCTAAACTCAAAAAAAACATTAGAACAAATGTGTTTACTTTTGATTTTTCATATGCTAGTGTGATTAGTAATGAAAATTAAAAAATTGGGAGGCACCAATGAATCAAGATGAAAAAAAGAAAGCTCTAGACTTAGCAATAAGTCAAATTGATAAACATTTTGGTAAAGGCACTCTAATGAAGTTGGGGGACAGCCAAGATGCAACAGTAGAATCAATACAAACAGGCTCACCATCATTAAATGCTGCATTGGGAGTAGGCGGAATACCAAAAGGAAGAGTTACAGAAATATACGGAGCAGAGTCATCAGGTAAGTCAACATTAACTTATCACATCATGGCATCAGCGCAAAGAGACAATGGAACGGCAGCGTATATAGATGCGGAACACGCTTTAGACCCAAGCTATGCAGGAAAATGTGGGGTAGACATAGAAAATTTACTCATCAGTCAACCGGACACAGCAGAACAAGCGTTAGAAATATGTGAATATTTAGTAAAAAGCAGTGCAGTAGACGTAGTGGTAATAGACAGTGTAGCCGCAATGGTTCCGAAAGCCGAATTGGAAGGCGATATGGGAGATTCACATGTGGGCCTACAGGCAAGATTAATGTCACAAGCTCTAAGAAAATTGACAGCATCAATAAGTAAATCTGGTACAGCAGTAATATTTATAAATCAAATTAGGGAAAAGGTAGGAGTATTTTGGGGAAGCCCAGAAGTAACACCTGGAGGCAGAGCTTTAAAGTTTGCAAGTTCAGTAAGAATAGATTTAAGAAGAATAGAATCATTAAAACAGGGAACAGATATTATAGGGAATAGAGTGAGAGCAAGAGTAGTAAAAAACAAAGTTGCAGCACCATTTAAAACAGCTGAATTTGACATCATGTTTAATGAGGGGATAAGCAAAGAGGGAGATTTATTAGATTTGGCAGTAGAAAGTGACATAGTTAAGAAAAGTGGAGCATTTTATTCGTTTGGTGAAATACAAATAGGAAGAGGACGACAACAAGCAAAAGTATTTCTAAAAGAAAATCCAGTATTAACAGATGAAATTGAAGAACTAGTGGAAAGCGCCTTGAGCCCAAACGCATTAAATGATGTGGTCATTCCATCAACTGAAGAAGATGTAACAATAGATGAATAATGAAGTAGAAATTAAAAGCGATGAAACAAAATCAGCTTTTAAGAAAGCAAATATTTATATGAGTTATAGACCAAGAAGTGAATCGGAAGTAGAAAATAAACTTTCATTAATGTTCAATAAAAATGTAGTGAATAGTGTAGTGAATAGACTAAAAAAAGAAAAGTTGTTAGATGATTTGAGATTCGCAAAATTATGGGTAACATCTAGAAATATATCAAATCAAAAAAGTGAAAATTTCATAAGGTATGAGTTAGAACAAAAAGGAATTTCAAACGAATATATTAATATTGCATTATCAGAAGTTGATAATAATGAAAACGCATATAAAGCTGGATTCAAAAAAATAAGGTCTTTATCAAATTTGCCTGAAAAAATGATAGAGAAAAAATTGGAAGATTTTTTAAAAAGGAAAGGTTTTAACATTTCAACAACTAGAACAGCGATAAAAAAATTAATAGAAGAAAACGTATAAATTTTTAAGTCATGGTATCTTATAAGACAAAATGCTTGTAGGAGAACCCCAAAAAAATGGACGGAGACTTATTACGAATAATTCTCATTGGTATATTTTTGATTTTATCTGCTTTCTTTTCGAGCTCTGAAGCTGCATTTTTATCCTTGCAAAAAACTCGATTATCTTATCTGGTCAGTAATAATGTACCAGGGGCTAAAAGAATTTCAGAAATGGTAAATAACACAGAAAGGCTTTTATCAACAATTTTGTTAGGTAACAATCTTGTAAATGTAGCATTGAGTGCATTGATTACAGCTTTATGTGTAGATTTAATGGAAGACAGTAGTGCATTAGCCATACCTGTTGCAATAGGAATTGGAACGGTACTACTTTTAATATTTGGTGAAATAATTCCAAAAAGTATTGCAGTAAAAAATGCTGAAAAAACATCTTTTTTATTTGCAAAACCTCTTAAAATTTTTGAAACATCACTATATCCAATTACTATATTGCTTCAATGGTTATCTAAAATTACGCAATATGTGTTTGGTCAAGATAAGGAAAACGAAGAAGGTGTCACAGAAGGAGAAATTTTATCATTAATTGATTTAGGTGAAGCAGAGGGTACTGTTGAAGCAACAGAGGCTGAAATGGTAGAAAATGTCTTTAAATTTAGTGATATTCAAGTCAAAGAAGTGATGACACCGAGAATAGAAATTATTTCAATAGAAAAAGGTGCTACCCTTTCGAATTTTTTAAAAATTTACCAATCAAATTCTCACACTAGATTTCCAGTACACAAAGAAAATAATGAAAACATAATTGGCATAATATCAACAAAAGATGTTTTGAGAGTTTTATCATTAGAAGAAATCAATTTTGATGACTCAGTAACTGAAATTATTAGAGACGCATATTTCGTTCCGGAAACCAAGTTAGCATCAGACTTATTTGAAGAATTACGTTTAACAGGTAATCAAATGGCTATCTGTTTAGATGAATATGGAGGAATTGCAGGACTAGTAACATTAAAAAGATTGACTGAGGCCATCGTTGGAAAAGTTGCGGAAGAAGGTCAGTCATTAGAAGAAGAATATGAAAGTATTAGCCATAACAGCTTCCAAATTGAGGGAGGTATGGATATAAATGAAGTTAACTCACAATTAAATTTAAATCTACCAGATGGAGAATATGAAACTATTGCCGGTTTTGTATTGTCAACTCTTGGCGAAATACCTAGTACAGGAGATAAATTTATATTTGAGAATTTAACATTCGAAATTATAAGCATGGATCAACTAAGAATCGATTCAATATTGATTACAAGATCCCCTATCACAAATTTTATATCTGAAAATCAATCAAATAATTAATTTATATGTCCACAATCAATTCAAAATTCGATTTAAATAAGACTATTTCTAAATCTATAGAATCAAACAATTTAAATAAATTCAGAATTCTTGTAGGAGTTTCAGGGGGACCAGATTCTATAGCGTTGCTATATTCATTAAACGATATTAAAAACAAATATGACCTTTCAATTTTTGGTGCTCATTTAAATCATGGAATCAGATCAACTGATTCTGACAATGATCAACAATTTGTTGAAAAAAAATTTCGAGAATTGAAAATTCCTTTCCTTACAAAAAAAGTAAATCTAAAAAACATTACCCCAAAAAAATCGTCTTCATTAGAAAATATTGCTAGAATTGAACGGCACAAATTTCTCTTTGATGCATCGAATCATTTTAATACTGATTTGGTCGCATTGGGACATCATATAGATGATCAAGCAGAAACTATAATGCTACACATTATTAGAGGTTCAGGATTAGAGGGGATTAAGGGGATGACTGAAATCTCCACAAGAGAAATTTACAATCAAGGAATCAACATTTACAGACCTCTTTTGAGTACTTCTCGTCTAGATATTTTAAAATATCTTTCTGAAAAAAATATCGATTTTCATACAGATGTTTCGAATTATTCTACAAAATATACTAGAAATTCTATTAGACATTCTTTAATGCCTGAACTGGAAGCTTACAATCCAGAAATTAAGAAAAGTTTATACAGATTAAGTGAATCAGTAAAATACGATTTAAATTTCTTAGAGGAATTTTCAAAAAATCAATTTAATGAAATTTCAGAAATTTCCCCCAATCAAATCATCTTCAAAACAGAAAAGTTACTAGAACTTTCTCCCTCTATTTTATTTAGAGTAATTAAACATTCATTTACTCAACTAACTGAGAATCAACAAGATATAGAAATGATTCATTTCAAAATGGTTGTAAGTTTAATTAAAGGTGAAACAGGGAAAAAAATACAATTACCAAAAAACCTAACAGTAATGAAACATTACGATCAGTTAATAGTTACCACAAATAAAAATACTGATTGTATACTTCCTGAAATAGATAAAATATTTAGCCTAAATATCCCTGGCACAACTTTTATAAATGATTGGGAAATCACTACAACTTCACAAACAAAACCTTTCAACTACGAAAATATAGATACAAATATAGCCTGGATAAAATATAATTCTAATAACAATCGTCTATATGTAAGAAAGCGCAAAAAAGGTGATAAATTTTTACCTTCTGGCATGACTAACAATAAAAAAATTCAAGATTACATGGTTGACCAAAAAATTCCTCAATATTTAAGAGATCGAATACCTTTATTAGTAAATGAAAAAGATGAAATTTTATGGATTGTAGGGTGGCGTACCTCAGAATTAGCAAAAACACATTGTGAACAAAAAGCTTTGAAAATTAACTTTCAATTACATACAAACAACTAATGGAAATGATGGAATCAAATTTTAAACAAAAATTAACTAAAAAAGAATTTGTCATTACTATGGAAGTGAGCCCACCTGATGAATTTGATTTAAAATCATTTTTCCCAAAATTTGACTTCATAAAAACAAAAAGAATTGACGCCTTAAATGTAACAGACACCGCTAGAGCGCAAGGAAGAATGAGTCCTTTAGCTATTTCATCATTAATTCAAAATGAATTTCATATCGAAACAATTATGCACATTGCAGTGAGGCATAGAAATTTACTATCTCTTCATTCAGATTTGATGGGAGCCCATGCTTTAGGAATTAAAAATATTTTCTCAGTGATGGGAGACAAACCCAAAAAAAATTCTCCATTTATTAATTCAACATTTTCAGATTTAACACCCAATACTAGTTTAAAATTGATGAAAAATTTTAATAATGGACTATCAATTAATGGCACAAAATTAAAATCAGCATCTAATTTTTATAAAGGTGCTGCATTTAATCCATCCACAAAAAATCTAGAAAAAGAAATGCAAAACCTTAAGCTAAAAGTTGAATCAGGTGCAGATTTTCTGCTTACTCAGCCTTTTTATTCGGCAAAACCATTACTAGATATTTTGAACGAAATTGGAGAATTTCCAATACCTTTAATCATAGGAGTTTTACCTTTAAGAAGTATTAAAAATGCTGAATTTTTACAAAAAAATGTTCCGGGTATCAATATAGATAATAAAACTATGAGTTTAATGGAATCGTCAAAATCTCCAATAAAAACGGGCATGGAAATCAGCTCTAGCCTAGTTAATCAACTCAAAGGAAAAATTTCTGGAATGTATTACATCCCCCCATTCAATAACTATAAATCAATTTTAGATTTAATAGAAAGATTAGAAATTCCCGTTTCTTTTCAATAACCACCATTCTAAACTATCCGATAAAGCTATCCAGCTAGCCTCAATAATATTTTCAGAAGAGCCAACTGTCGTCCAAGTTTGCTCTCCATCAGTTGATTCAATTAACACTCTTACAATGGAACCCGTACCAGATTGTTGATCTACTACACGAACTTTATAATCATTTAATCGAACATTACTAATTTCAGGATAAAATTCTAATAAAGCTTTTCGAAGAGCATTGTCTAAAGCATTAACTGGACCATCACCAGCAGAAGCAGTATGCATTTGTCTACCATCTACTTCAACTTTAACCATAACTTGAGAAGAAATATTCAATATAGCCTCATTTTTCTTTTCAATAATTGTCATAAAATCTACTAAATTAAAAGGTGACGAATATTTTGGTAATGTTCTCAATACCAATAATTCAAATGATGCCTCAGCACCTTCATATTGATAACCCTGACTCTCTTTTTCTTTGATAATTGTCAATAATTCTGTAGCTTTTGACGGTTCGATATTAATACCAAGGCTTTCTTCAGTTTTCCATAAAATATTGCTTTTACCAGACAATTCAGAAACTAAAACTCTTTTCTCATTACCAACAGTTTGAGGTGAAACATGCTGATAACTATCTTCAACTTTTTGTACAGCGGAAGCATGTAAGCCACCTTTGTGTGCAAAAGCAGTTGATCCAACAAAAGGTTGATTAGATATAGGTGGCATATTAGCAATTTCAGCTACATAACGTGAAATTTCTGATAACTTTTGAAGCTGTTGATCAGAAATACAATTAATATTTTTTTTTAATTTCAAATTCGCAATTAATGAAATTAAATTCGCATTTCCACATCTTTCTCCATAACCATTAATAGTTCCTTGAACTTGAATAGCTCCACAATCTAGAGCAACCAAAGACGATGCGACTGCCATATCAGTATCATTGTGAGTATGAATTCCCAAATGGACATCAAATTGATCAGAAATCAAAGAAATGATAGAAGCAATTTCACTGGGAATTGCACCACCATTCGTATCACACAGAACTATACACTCTGCTCCAGCTTGAGCGGCTACTGAAATTACATCCATTGCGTATTCAGGATTTTTCTTATAGCCATCAAAAAAATGTTCGGCATCAAAAAAAACTCTTTTATTATTTTGGCGTAAAAATTCTATTGAATCTTTAATCATTGATAAATTTTCTTCTAAAGTTGTTTCCAAAATTTCAGTCACATGCAAATCCCAACTTTTACCAACTAACGTAATAACTGAAACTTGAGAATCTAATAAACTTTGAATCTGAGGATCGTCTTTGACATTAATTCCTGCACGTCGAGTAGAACCAAAAGCAGTCAATGTTGAATTGTTCAAATTGACCTCTTGGGCTGCTTTAAAAAACTCAGCGTCTTTAGGATTTGAACCAGGCCAACCTCCTTCAACAAAATGCACTCCTAACTCATCCAATTTTTTTAGAATATTAATTTTATCTTCTACAGAAAATGATATGCCCTCATATTGAGCGCCATCTCTTAAAGTAGTGTCATAAAGTTGAATTACAGACATTAAAAATCCTTGTTAAATTAATCTTTCAAGTCTAGGACCATCTAATCTACCAGGTAACCTACCTCTTTTAGAAACTACTTTATCTTCAATTTCTAATAAATCTGCACGAACATCGTTAGGAGCGGCACTTGAAATATAATTACCAACCAAATATCCCTGTACCGGTATATTTAAATCAGTAAAATTCTGGATTTTCTCAGGATTAAATCCTCCACTGACATAAATTTCTACGTGTTTGAAATTCATTTGGTCAAGCCTATTTCTTACTTCTAGGACCATAGTGGGTGTAACCCCACCTCTTTCTAAAGGAGTATCTAAGCGAACACCACGTAATTTATCTCTTAATACTTCGGCTACATTCAATGATTCTTCTGCTTCATCATGAAAAGTATCTACCACCACAATTCTTTGAACTTCAATTCCCAAATGTTTATCAAACGCAACTGCTGCATCAACTGTATTTCCAAAAATTAAAGGTAAACTATGAGGCATATTTCCCACTGGAGATCTGCCTGCGGTTTTTGAACCTAAATTAGTCGAAACGGAAGAACATCCCCCTATAACTGAAGCATAATCTAAAAGATGAGCTACATTGGGGTGTATGTGACGAGCACCATGCGAAATAACAGTCGAGTTATTACCTGCAGCATCAACGCACTCTTTTGCTGCAGTAGCCCAACCTATACAGGACGATAAAATTCCACAAATACTGGTTTCATACAAAGCTACAGAAGCATAATTACAAATAATTCTCAAAATTGGTTCGCCTGATTTAAATTCCTCACCTTCCTCTAATCCCCAAACCTCAACTTCAGAATCAGAATAATTTTCATTTTCAGAACTAGGCAAAACATTAGACAGTAAAGATTTGACTTCCTCAATGCCACATAAAATCCCATCACGAGAAGCAGAAAAATCTAATAAAACTTTAGGATTTACTGATTCTAGGCGCATAATCTCCTTGGTCCAATGCAAATAAGTATCTGCAGGATCACCCTTGATGACAGAAGGCCGTATTTCAAAAGGAGGTGTAGTCATAAATTTATAAAATCCTATAAAAATCCTAGATAGACATTTTACTCTCAGGATATATTAGGTGCAATCTAATCAAATTTTCTTAATGCATTTTTAACAAAATTAAGTCCACCAAACCTCATTCTTATTAATCCCTTAATATCTTTCCATGCAGTCGAAATTATTTTTACACTAGTATTAGGGTCGTCTGTCCATAAAACAGGAAATTCTTTAACTTTGTAATTTGTTTTTTCAGCCACAATTAATAACTCCGTATCAAAGAACCACCCAGTGTCGTGAATATAAGGTAAAAGTACATCAGCAGCTTCTCTTGAAATTACTTTAAATCCACATTGTGCATCTTTAAATGAAACAAAAAACATAGTACGAAACAAAAAACTATAACATCTAGAAATCAAACCTCTTTTAAAACTTCTTCCAATTACTTGTGAAGATTTAATTAGCCTAGACCCTATAGCAATTGAACAACTTTGATTTTTAACACTGTCCAAAAGTAGTGGTAAAAAAGTTAAATCTGTAGACAAATCAATATCCATATATGACATTAAATCGCTATCACTAGAAAACCAAACAGTTTTTAATGCTCTGCCTCTACCTTTTTGATCTAATCTAAAATAATTAACATTTTTAAATTCAGAAGATAATTTTTGTACAATTTGAGGAGTGAAGTCTGTAGAACCATTATCAGCAACTATTATTTTCCATTGATAATTAATTAAAAATTCTTCAGAAAAAGTCACCAATTTTCTTATAGAAGACTCTATAGTCTTTTCTTCATCTAAAACAGGAAGAACTATATCTAAAGAAGTGTAATTATTGTCCATATTTAATGTGTAAAGTGTCTAGTACCAGTGAATAACATTGCCATGTCAAATTCATTGACTGAATTAATCACATCTTCATCTCTAATTGAGCCACCTGGTTGTATAATCGCCTTGACTCCACCTTCGTGTGCCATTTCTATATTATCGGCGAAAGGCATAAATGCATCAGATGCCAAACAAGAGCCCAAAGATTTTACTCCAGCTATTCGAAGAGCCAAGTGAATACTAACAACCCTATTTGGTTGACCTGCTCCCATACCTGTTAAACTATCATCTTTCGCCAAAACTATTGAATTCGATTTAATATGTTTTAAACACTTCCAAGCAAAAGTTAAATCTTTAAATTCTTTTTCAGTAGGTTTTCGTTTAGACACAATAGTCCAGAGTGAAGGATCTTCAATCAATTCATTGTTTGATTGAACTAAATAACCTCCAGAAACTGTTCTAACGTTGATTTCAGAGTTAATCCCTTGAGATTTCTCTGAAATTAAAATTCTAGTCCTTTTTCTTTTTTGTAAAACTTCCATAGCTTCATCAGAAAAAGATGGTGCAACTATTATGTCGAAAAGTATTCCTTTCATGGCATTTACAGTATCTAATTCAACGATATTATTAAAACCAACAATTCCACCATAAGCAGATACTGAGTCTCCATCAAATGCTTTTTTAAATGCCTCAGATTGTTTCAAATCCAATGCAATTCCACATGGATTTGTATGTTTAACTATTACGCATGCATTTTGGTCAAAAGAATTTACAGTAGTCCATGCAGCATCTGCATCCAAATAATTAGTGTAAGACATAGGCATACCATGGACTTGGCGAGAATTAACTATTCCACCTGTTCCTAATAAATTAGAGTACACAGCTCCTGTTTGATGAGGGTTTTCTCCATACCTAAGATTCTCAATTTTATTCAATCCAATAGAAATTTCAGATGGTGACAAAATAGATTCATCATTCAGCCAATTTGATATAGCTGTGTCATATACAGCAACGTGCTGGAAAGCTTTTCTGGCCAATTTCTTCCTTTCCTCAATAGAAAAATTGCCCCCTGAATCAATTCGTTCTGATATCCAGTTATAATCACTCGGATCTACAATTACTACTACATTGGGGAAATTTTTTGCTGCCGCTCTTAAAAGAGTAGGACCGCCAATATCAATATTCTCCAAAGCTGTTTCAAGAGTTACATCATCCTTTTTTACAGTTTCAATAAAAGGATATAGATTAACGATAACAAAATCGATTGTTTCTATATTAAGTTCTCTAATGGTATTCATCTGAGATTCATCTTCTCTTTTAGCAAGAATACCTGCGTGGATATTAGGATGGAGAGTTTTAACTCTACCTCCTAGAATTTCAGGAAATGCAGTGAAATCTGATACCTGAATCGGGTTGAATCCAAAATCTTTAAGGTTTTGATATGTACCACCCGTGCTAATAATGTTAGCTTGTTGATTTGATAAAGAATTTGCTAACAAATCTATTCGGGTTTTATCACTTACACTTATTATTGCATTCATTTTTCACTCTAATTCTATAAATTTTCTATAACTACTTGATCTACACTAGTTTTTTCAGCAACTTTACCAACAACCATTGAACTTGGAATATATTTTAGAACAAGATCAGTATTTTCAGGATTGACAGATAAAACCATTCCCAAACCCATATTAAAAACATGGTACATTTCAATAGATTCAACTTGACCTTGATTTTGAATCAAATTAAAAATTTGCTGCACGTTCCATGATTTCGAATCAAAAATTGCCATCATATTTTCTGGAAGAATTCTTGGAACATTTTCAAATAATCCTCCTCCTGTAATATGCGCTATCCCGTTTACTAATTCATAAACTGGCCTAAGTGTTTTGTAGTAAGAAATATGAGGTTTCAATAACTCTTTCCCCAAAGAGTTTTCAATGCCATCAAATTGTTGAAAAAGTGGTGAGGTATCCTCTTCTAATTTAAATATGTGCCGTACCAAAGAATAACCATTTGTATGCAAGCCATTAGAAGGAATTCCGATTAAATCATCATTTACTTGAATATTTTGATGGGGATTTAACATTTTGGATGCTTCTACAGCCCCTACAACAAAACCTGAAATATCAAATTTTCCTGCTTGAAAAACTCCAGGCATTTCGGATGTTTCTCCACCTATCAAAGCACAATTAGAATCTTCACACATCTGAGAAATACCTTTCACAATCGTGACAACAATCTCTGGATCCATTACTGATGTTGCTATGTAATCCAAAAAAAATAACGGATCTGCTCCTACAACAATTAAATCATTTATACATGCATTGACCAAATCAATACCTATGTTTGAATAATCATTAAACATCCCTGCTACACTTAATTTAGTCCCTACAGGATCCGTACTTGACACAAGAATTGGTTGATCATATCCAGAAATTTTATATAAAGCCCCAAAACCTCCAACACCTCCAATTACATTGCTGTCATATGTATTTTGAGCAATAGATTTAATTTGGTCTTTAACTTTTTCAGAATTATCTAAATTAACTCCAGATGAAGTATAAATTTTTGAAATGTTTTTATGTGTAGGCACAATTAAAAAACCCCATTTTGCTTTGACACTAAATCCAAATCAATTTCTTTTTTACAAATTTTTTTTAAAGTTTCGATCCAAAACTTACGCTCTGTAATCTGAATTCGATTCTTTAAAGAAGTAATATCATCAGTAGGATAAACCTCTACAGTTTTTTGAGCTATCTTAGGCCCATTATCATAAGATTCATCAACTAAATGAAGCGTAATTCCACTGATCTTCTCATTATTGTCAAGAACAGCTTTATGAACTAAATCACCAAACATTCCTTTACCGCTATATAAAGGTAATAAAGAGGGATGGCTATTAATAATTCTGTTTTTATAGTGTCTCAAAAGTAGCGGACCGATCTTTTTCATATAACCTGCTAAAAGGATTAAATTAACTTGATTAGAAAGCATGGTTTCAGTGATCACAGAATCTAATTCATATTCATTAGAATGGGTAATAGCGCTCAAATGAACAGCTAAAACATTAGAATGCTGAGCTCTTTTCAATGCACCTGAATCAGAATTATTACTAATCACAACATTAACTGACGCATCTATAAACTGTTGATCACAGGCGTCTAATATTACTTGCAAATTAGTTCCTTCATGGGAAGCTAGAACACCTAAATTTAATGTGACGTTATTCATCAGAATCATCAATCTCCTTCATGATTCTAAAACTAATTTGTCCATTTCAAGTTGGATAGGAATAGGATAATTTCCAGTAAAACATCCCATACAATATTGGTTTCTTTCACCAGAAATAGATTTTAATAATCCATCATTACTCAAAAAACCTAATGAATCAACTTTCAAATGATCAGTAATTTCATCTACTGTCATGTTGCTAGCTATTAATTCAGATTTTTTTGCCATATCAACCCCAAAATGACAAGGAGAAATAATAGGGGGGGCACAAATCCTCAAATGTATTTCTTTAGCTCCACCTTTCCTTAACAAATCAACAATGTGAGGAGTTGTGGTTCCACGAACAATACTGTCATCAACTACTATTACTTTTTTGTCCTTTAAGATTTGGGGCAGTAAGTTAAACTTTCGTCTTACCCCTAATTCTCTCAATCTTTGATCTGGCAGAATGAAAGTTCTACCTACATATCTGTTTTTTACTAAACCTTCAGTAAACGGAATACCAGATTGTTGAGAATATCCAACAGCTGCAGCAGTTGCTGAATCTGGAACTCCTATTACAACATCAGCATCTACCGGAAACTCTTTAGCTAGCTGAGCACCCATATTCATTCGAGATGTATAAACTAAATCCCCGTTTAAAAGAGAATCTGGTCTTGCAAAATAAATCTGCTCAAAAATACAATTTCCTAAAACTTGAGTAGACTTAGGTTTTTGATAGATAGAACTTAAACCATCTTGATTAATGAGTACAGCCTCTCCGGGCAATACCTCACGATAAAATTCTGCACCTAAATGGTCTAGTGCACATGATTCTGAAGCAATTACCCACCCCTCATCTAAAATACCAATACATAGTGGCCGCACTCCTAACGGATCACGTACTCCAATAATTTCGTCCTTAGTCAAAATCCCAAGAGAATATGCTCCATTCAATTTTCTCATTAAATATGCAATTCTTTCCGACCAGGAAGAAGCAGGGGCATTAGAAATCAAGTGAGCAATAATTTCAGAATCAGCAGACGATTGAAAATTTACACCTAGATCGACTAATTCATCGCGTAACTCGACAGAATTGATGAGATTTCCATTGTGACCCAAGGCCAATTCAACTGAATCACTTTTCGAAATAAAAGGTTGAGCGTTTTTTATATTACTAGAACCAGTTGTAGAGTAACGAGTATGACCCAGAGCCATATGACCATTTAATTCAGAAAAGTCTTTTTCTTGAAAGGCTTGAGTGACTAATCCCATTTGAGTTTTTACTTGAATATTATATCCAGAACTTGTTGCAATACCTGCACTTTCTTGCCCTCTATGTTGAAGTGCATGAATTCCAAAAAAAGCAGCCCTAGAGGCTTGCTCACCTGGTGAGTAGACAGCTACAACTCCACAAGCTTCTTTCATTTAATTTTCCAAAATATTACGTTTCAAATTTATCCACCCATAAATAAATCTAAAATATTTCCAACTCCACTTGTCCGTCTTTTGAAAAATTCAGTGTATCCACAATTATCACATGTGATATGAGAAAATTTTTGATTTTGTATATCTAAAAACCGAGAAAGCCCAGAACCAGTTGTACGGATTTCACCAGTCTCATAGGACTTGTTTGTACATTTAGGACAGGAAAATTTAGTAATATTCTCGGGTTCATGATTAGAATTCATAATTTCCCACCTATAAAATCAAATATTAAGTGTTTACTGCTCGAAGTAGATAGTATCAGACAAATCACGAAAAAAACGGCACAAATTATGAATTTTTTTTCAATCAAACTATTCCACTATTGGTTGAGCAATTATCCACAAGCTTATCGCAGTATAAAAAACCATAAGAAACAACATTGGGATTTGAGTTTTAATAACTAATTTATTAGATGAAATATCTCTACTTGCTATTTTATGTGATACATAAACGGAAATAATGTGCCCAACCACTAACGAAACTACTGAAAGAATCCATACAAATCTAGCGTTAATTATAGAAAAATTAGGCACGTAATTTTTTGTTCCAAATAAATTCCAGTCAAACCCAAATGGATCTGAAATTAACGGAATAATATTTTGACCAGTAATTATTAAAAAGGAAAAATAGTGCGAAAGATTATATGCCAATGCTATGGGAACTAAAGAGAAAACAAAAGTTTTTGAAACCTGTTCAGTAGAAATTAAACCTTTTGAAATTTTGGATGTCCACGAACAAATTGATACATAAATGACTGAAAAAAATAATGGGAAAAAAACACTTCCCAATGAGGTTATAACAGATGAATTATTTAGATTTAATGGATTTACCAGTGGCCAAATTATATTTTGAATTTCTATCCAAACAGGAGTCTCAGCAAAACCATCAAAAGTTACTGTGGCAAGAGCGGTAATATGAAAAAACATTACCGAAGTCTTTATTTTCTCTCCTGAAGTCAGGCCCACAAAGAAAAATCTAATATTCAGTTTTCTATATTTTGGTTCAGATTTTTCCCAACATTCTAAACATCCAATACATCTTGATTGTATTAAACAATCAGAAGAACATTTAGAACAATTTGAAATTTCAGATTCTATTTCAGTGGGTGAAAATCTAGAAAAAAGCCCAAACAATATATGAAAAGGATCAGCATTATTTAACCAAACGTGTTTTCCAAATAAAAGCATTCCAGTAAAAGTGTAAAAAGTATAAATTATGAGAAATATTGACAAGTGAAATGGCTGAGAAGCACCAGAATAAACATTTTCTATCCAGGCAAATATTAAAAACAAAATTAATGCCGGCCAAGATTCAATTTTTTGGTTCCATTTCAAGATAGGGTCTGATGATTTTCGTCGATCTAAAAGTGTGAATAATATCAACCAAGGATTTGTAAAAAGCCAAATATTTCCCAATAATGCTACTAAATAGCCAATACCTACCCACCAAATAATCCAAATAAAAGTTGGGGAGAAATTATCTAAAGGTTCTTGTGTACCTACAAATCCTGTGAATATACATAAGATAAGAAGTGCAACAGAAATAACCCCGAATAAAAAACTGAAGAACTTTAAAACTATTTTCACATATCTGAATGAAAATAAATTTAATGTCCAATATTTTTGATCATTTAAAGATTGTGAAAAAAACCACCCAATAATTAAAAAAGATACGGCAACTGTCGCAGCTGCACCTATCATAAAATAAGATAGAGGAAGAGGAAGGTCATATCTTTCTCCAAATCCATGAGCACTAACTGGATATGAGGAAATAATTAAAATAAATATAACAAATAACGCTGAAATAAATTTCAAACTATTTTCCTAAGGATAAACCTCAATTCTAAACAATTTCGTCTCATCACTATGATTTTCAGAAGTTTTTGAATCATTAGGAGGAGATCCGCTAGTTATTCTAGATTTCCTATTTAATTCATTCTGCCATGTGATTTCCATTCCTGGAGTAGCGTAAACAACGTTTGGATCAAAAACTAAAGTTTGAGTAGTTTCGTTTTCAGTAATTAAAATTGTAATTTCATCAATATATTGATTCTTATCAGAAACTTCTATCATAGCTACAGTCTGATGTTCCATATGATCATGATACATAATCGACTTTTCTAAAAAATCATCAGGAATTTTATATGAATAAGAATCACCTGGTAATAGTGTATTTGATTCGAATAATTCCCCATGACCAGAGTGACCAGAGTGACCAGAGTGACCAGAGTGACCAGAGTGGGCACTAGTATGAGCAGTCACGTTATATCGTCCAGTAGCAATTGCTTTAAATTCCATAATGGAAGCTTGATTAGGTTTTAGCAGTTTTTTAATGTCATAACCATGTAGGTGTATTTCAATTTCTTCATTAGAATTGAACAATAACTTTACCTGATCGTATTGTTTTAAAGTAATCACGTTGATTCCGTTAGAAATTTTGCCATTTTCGATTTGTATAGTAGTTTCTTTTATGTTTGGAATTTCAGATTTACTTTGATTTGTATCAGTATCTGTACCCGAACAAGCTGCTACAAAAATCAAAGTAAATATAGAAACAATATAATTTAACGGTTGATTCATTTATTCTTCCTAAAAATAATGTTAAAAATATATCTTAAAATTATAACTCCTAAAAATGCCAAAAGTCCCAATGTTAAAAAAGAATTCAATGGGTTAGGAGATACTACATCTATCTCAAATACAGTTGAAAAATTATGTGAATCTAATTGATTTTCATTTACTTCTACATCAATTAATAAAAACCACTTTCCCTCCGAATCTAAAGAAATGTCTACCTCATAATATTCTGGATCAAACAAAGTATTATTCATTTCAGATTTGAAAATTTGAGCAGAGTCCATATTTTCGATTGAAGGTGATAAATAAACTTTCAAATTTTGGAATTTTTCTTGTGATTCTTGTTTTCTTACATATAAAGCAAAATGATTTAAACCTTTAACAGGTTGATCAGGAATAGAACCAATGCCTATTACAAAATTACCAACTTGATTTTCTTGGTAATTTTTTACTGACCCATTTGCTTCTATAGTAGTGGATAAGGAAAACAATAAAAATCCACAAATGAAAATAAAAAAAATTATTGTTTTTGAAGTTATCAATTTTTAGATATTTAGTGCTTGTGCAACTGTTTCCATATCTTTATCACCCCTGCCAGACATTCCTAATAAAATGACATCATTTTGAGATAAAGTCGGAGCTAATTCAGACACATAATAAACTGCATGTGCAGGCTCCAAAGCAGGAATAATACCTTCTGTTTCACATATTAATTCAAACCCCTTTAGGGCTTCTGAATCGCTTACACTAACATATTGGGCTCTTTCAATATCTTTTAACCAACTATGCTCAGGACCAACTCCTGGATAATCAAGACCTGCAGAAATACTATGTGTTTCGATAATCTGGCCGTCATCATTCTGTATTAAATATGACATACTTCCATGTAAAACACCTACTTTTCCAGCTGAAATAGTAGAAGAATGCTTTCCGGTTTTTATGCCTTCACCTCCAGCTTCAACACCAATCAATTGAACTTTTTCATCAGAAATAAAATCATAAAACAAACCAATAGCGTTACTTCCTCCACCAACACAGGCAATTACATATTGAGGTAGTTTCCCTACTGCTTGTAAAATTTGAGCCCTAGATTCTTTTCCTATAATTCTCTGGAAATCTCTAACGATCATGGGATAAGGATGAGGACCAACAGCACTGCCAATTAAATAATGTGTACTTTGAACATTAGTAACCCAATCTCGAATTGCTTCGTTAATAGCATCTTTTAATGTTTTACTGCCAGAATTCACTGAAACTACTTCAGCACCCAATAATTTCATTCTAGATACATTTAGTGCTTGTCTTCGAATATCTTCTTCACCCATATAAACTACACATTCGAGACCTAATTTTGCACAAACAGTAGCAGTTGCCACACCGTGCTGACCTGCACCTGTTTCGGCAATTATCCTGTTTTTACCCATTTTTTTAGCTAATAAACCTTGTCCAAGAGCATTATTAATCTTATGGGCACCAGTGTGAGCCAAATCTTCACGTTTCAAGTAAATTTGAGCGCCTGAAAGTTTGTCAGTTAAATTTTGAGCAAAATATAATTCTGTAGGTCTACCAACAAATGTTTTTAATATCTCAGAAAGATTTGCTTGAAAATCAGCATCATGTTTTATTTTTTCATATTCTAATTCCAACTCATTCAGCGCTGGAATTAAAGTCTCAGGAACATATTGACCACCAAAGATTCCATATCTACCCTGAGAATCCGGAATTTTTGCAGAACCTATTGAAAACTCATTCATTTTGATAATCAGATTTTTCTAGCTACAATGTCTAACCAATTTCTTGGTACATGAGTAACATTAAGTTCTTTGTAAGTTTGTCTAACACCCTCTTGTAATACCTCACTAGCAGTATCTAAAGGTATTCCAGGCATGGTTCCTTCAATAAAATCTGAAAAAGCACAAATATCTAACCATCCTTCCATAGGAACTTGAACAGTATCTATTTTTTGAATTTCGATTTTTAATCCGTGACGTATTAACAAATCAGAATAATCTTGAGGAGTTAGTTGTTTTCTTGATTCAACTTTAAGAGATTTTTCAGGTTTCAAGCCATATTCTTTTCTCAAAATTCTAAATGCTTTAAACATCCATTTTGAATAAAAAGACAGTGAATCTTCATGCTGTCCTCCCTCATAAAATGAAGTATTAAAAGCAAATTTTCCATTCTTAGATAAAGATTTAGAAATTTCACTCAAAACAATATCTTTATCGGGCAAATAATGTATAGCATTACAAAAAACTACAGTGTCTACAGAGTCTTTGATAGATTCAGAAATGTTTTCTACTCCACTTTGAACATATTTTACAGCCCCATTAGAAATATCTTTTAGTTCATCCATCGCAGTTTTAAGTGCTATTTGGGAATGATCAAGAGCTATAACTACTGTATTGGTAGTTCGATTTATTCTCTCTAAAATTAACCTTGTCACACCGCCTGCACCACAGGCTAAATCTACAATTCTCAGGTCAGAAGCCACATCTGCCATATCAATTAATCGAGAATTTAGTTCTGCATAAAAACTATTTTTAGAAAATGTAGAGAAGTTATAATCACTTGTAGTCATAAAATTGGATTTTCACTGTAAATTTTTAGTTGATTATACAGGGGTATGAATTATTTGTTAAATCATCATTTCGACTTTGCAGAAACAAATTTAATGTTCGGCCCAAAAATGTTGAGACTAAAAGAAATTACTACAATTGCCGTAGCTAACATAAAAGCTCTAGAAATACCTTCAGTAAAAGCAAATCTAATTTCTGCGATTTTTTGAGGATCAGACACTGTTTCTAAAATTGATAAGTTTGGTTCAAGTCCCATGGAAGACATTGTTAACACAACGATTGAAGTTGCAACCGCTGTTCCAGTCAAATTGCCAGCTGTTCTCACCATACTAATTACAGAGGTCACGACTCCATATTTTTCTGAAGAAACAACACTAACTATAGAACTTTGATTTGGAGATTGAAAAATCCCATTCCCTGCTCCCGCTAAGAAATGAATTAATAAGACTGCAAATGGGGTTGAATCTACAGTCAAAGTTGTACTGATAAAAATGGCTAATCCCCAGCAAAACAAACCACAAAGCGTAGGCCATTTAGTACCATATTTATCTGATATTTTTCCGCTTAACGGACTAGTCAATGTCATCATTATAGGCATAGGGGAAGATAGCACTGCAGCTGTAAACGCAGATAAACCCATAACTTGAATTATATAAAAGGGCATCAAAAAGAATACAGAAGAACCAGCCATAAAAGTTAAAAAGCGACCTAGGGTTCCAACAAAAAAAACAGGGTTTCTAAATAATGAAAGATCAATCATTGGAGAATCAAATACACGTTCTCTCCAAACAAACATAATTAAACAAAATACTGAAATCAAAAATCCCATTAAAACGGGAAAACTACCCCATCCAAGTGTATGAGAAAATGTCATAGAGAGTAAAAAAGATGCCAGGGTACCGGCAGAAAAAATAGCACCATACCAATCAAATTTTGAGTGAGACTTCAGTTTTACAGAAGAATTCTTTTTAAGTACAAATAAAGATAATAACAAGCCTCCACTCGATACAAAAACACTAGCCATATAGAGTGCACGCCAACCATACTCAGAAACCAAATAACCACTTAATATTGTTCCCAACAAACCTCCCATACCGATGACAGAGAGATACAAACCCAAGGCAAGACCTCTTTCCGATTTTGGAAATGCTTCAACCAATAAAGCCATTCCATTAGCCAAAATCATAGACACAGCAATTCCTTGAATTGCTCGGGCAATTAGTAGCATAGGAAAATTTGTAGAAATTGTAGCTACTATCCCTCCAATTATAAAGACTACAAGACCTGAACAATAAACATATTTCCTACCAAAAATATCTGAAAATCTACCCATTGGTAAAAGTAAAGAACTAATACACAATGTATATAGCAGGTACACCCATTGAACCGTAGGAATATCTGCATTAAATTCAGAAGACATGCTAGGCATAGCTATATTAGTACCTGTTTGATCTCCAACTTGCACAAAAATCACTACAGCTATTGAAGAATATACCCACCATTTATATATATTTTGATTTTTAGAAAAATTCAAAATCAGACCTAATTAAAATCAGACATAGCTTTAACAATGCCATGTTCAATAACAGTTTCAATAATTTGATTGCCACAGGAAATTGAAGAAATTATTTTTTCTTTTTCTTCTAAATTTGGTTCGCCCAAAACATAATTGATTTGATCTTCAGAATTATCTGGTGAACCAACGCCTATTCTAATTCTAGCAAAATCCTCAGATTGAATTGATGAAATTATTGATCTAATACCGTTATGACCACCTGCACTACCTGAGGCTCTCAGTCGAAGTTTACCTACTGGAAGATGAATATCATCATATACAACCAATAATTCAGAAAATTGAATAGAAAATCTGTTCAAAAGATACTGTGCTGGAATCCCACTTTCATTAATAAAAGTTCTAGATTTAGCTAGAATAATTGGTTTTTCATTAATTTCCCCAAAAGCTATTTGTATTGATTTATTGGTTCGTTTAAAGGCAACAGAAAGCTTTTCAGACAATAAATCTAAAAACCAAAATCCTGCATTATGACGAGTGTGAGCATATTTTTGACCAGGATTTCCAATACCTAAAACCACTAATGTAGGATTTTCAACAAATTTTTTTTTCGTGAACATTTTATGAAATTATAAAATGGACATAATTAATTGCAACCTATAATTATTCACCAAATATTTGAAATAACTACTAATCCTGCAGATGGGTTGTAAATAGGATGTGGTTTGATTAAATAAAATCAGGTAAATATCAATAGTTGATTGACTAAAAATCTACTTAAACATTAATTGAGCTGTCGAAAGCATCTGGATCAAATTTAGCGCCTTGTAAAGAAACTCTAGTAAGATTTGCTTCGACAAAATTCGAACCTCTTAAATCAGTATTATTCAAATTAACTCTTTCCATGATGGCTTTTTCAAAATTTGTACACCTGGCTATAGCGCCTTGCATATTAGCACCTATCACTCTTGCTGTACTTTGGCCAGAATTCGATGCAGCACCACTCAAATTAGCACCTTGTAAATTAGCTTGAGAAAGATTTACATTTTTCATTTCTGTGACAGTTAAATTAGATCTAATCAAATTAGATTTTCTGAAATCACAATAATTTAATACTGCTCCTCTCATATAAGCTCTAGAAAGATCAGATTCAACAAATATTGAATTTTGTAAATTCGAAAATGAAAAATTTACTGACCTAAGATCAATGCCAGAAAAATCAATATTAGATAAATCCAAATTGGATAAATTAGTTCCAACAAGAGAAATATTTTGAGAAATATAATCTAAAACTAAATCTCTAGAAAATTCAACATGGTCAATCAATCGTAATCTTCACAGGTTTTGAACCGTTAACTGCGTATCCGAGTTCGTTCCATACTGATTCCAATGGTTGATTGTTACCAAAAGAATCCTTTGCAATTGACATAATAGTGTATACACCATTTGAAGGTGGATTCCATAAATATTGCCAATGCCTCCAAGAATATTTTTCAGAAGGCCCTGTTAGTTCAGTTTCATTCCAAGTTTGACCATTATCAGTAGAAATTTGAACGGAATCAATAGGATTTCTACCAGACCATGCGATCCCTTGAACAGAAATTTGTTTAACATTTAAATGAGAATTATCTTCTGGAAAAGTAATTAAAGATTTTACTTGAATCTCTTCAAGTGGTTTTTGAGAGCCATCTGTATACTTCAAAACATACTTTTTGCCTTGAAAATATCCACTGAAAGGAGAATCAATAGCTGAAATTTTAGTGAGCCATTTTACTGACGCCATTCCATACCAGCCAGGGACTATTAATCTCAACGGAAAACCATGCTCTACAGGTAAATCTTCGCCATTCATTTCATATGCTAGCAAAGTATCAGGATCAAAAGCCATTTCTTTAGAAAGGCTTCTTAAATAAGGTTCGTGGGGCTTATTAGATTCTGTTTCACCCTGATCCGCACCTTGAAATAAAATTTGTAATACAGAATCATTTAGATTCACTAAATTTAAAACATCTCTTAATGAAACGCCTGACCAAATTGCATTACTAACAGCACCATTAGAAAATTGATTTCCTGGTACTGAAGGTGTTAAATCACCCCTATTATTTCCTGCACATTCTAATGTGGCAGATATAGTTTTTTTGGGTAACTTTTTTAAATCATCCAATTTCAATGAAATTGGATGATCAACTAATCCATCAATAATCAACTCAAATTCATTTTTAGAAATTTGAGGAAAATCAAAATGGCTTCTGATATAAAAACCATCATTAGGAGTCAGCCATTTAGATAAACTCAGTTGGAGAGTTTCACCAACATATGGATCATCGCCAACTTTTTTTAAATTCATGAAACAAACTCAATAATTATTATGATCTTGGTTCTCGAGGCCTAGCTTCATTAACTCTAATATCTCGACCCATAAAATCTTTGCTATCTAAAGCTTCAATTGCTTCTTTTGCTTGGTCATCATCACTCATCTCAACAAAACCAAAGCCTTTTGATCGACCGCTATCACGATCAGTAATTATTCTTACATCTACAACCTCACCATATCGACCAAAATGTTCTTTCAAGTCATCTTCTGATGTGTTGTATGAAATGTTTCCTACGTATATATTCAAATTCTCTTCCTAAATTAACCTAATAAATCAAACCGATTCATTTATTGTTCGGGCATTTTACCACATACTTGAGAATGATAAGCAAGTTTATGCCTAATCTAGTTGATGATCTCCAGATTTTCCACCAGATTTATATGATAACCAAGTTTCTATTTTTAATTTTTTATCTATTGCTTTACACATATCATAAACAGTTAAAGCACAAACAGAAGCCGCTGTTAATGCTTCCATTTCCACACCAGTTTGAGATGAAATTTTGGCAGTAGCAATAATCAATATTTGAGAATTTTCTTTGTCAATTTCAAAATCAATATCTAAATGTGTGAGCTGTAATGGGTGACATAATGGAATTAAGTCAGATGTTTGTTTTCCACCCATAATCCCAGCAATTTTAGCCACTGATAAAACATCCCCTTTTTCAAACTCATTTTTGATGATTTTTTCTAAAGTATCAGGTTTCATTTTAACCAATGACTTAGCTATGGCTGTTCGAGTTGAAACAATTTTTTCAGATACATCAACCATAGTTGCTTTTCCTTCATGGTCAATATGAGTTAAAGAATTAGAAGTTTCATGTGTTTTCATTGTTTTTTTGCTTCCCCATAAGCCAATTTATCAGCTTTTTCATTAAATTCATTTCCAGAATGACCTTTAACCCATTCCCATTTCACATTTTTTTCTGATACAAGTTTTTCTAAAATTTCCCAAAGGTCTTGGTTTTTATTTTTCTTCCATCCTTTAGTAATGGTATTTATTACATAAGTTGAATCCGAATAAACTGTCAAATCTTTGGAATCAACATTTTTTAATCCTTCAATAACGGCAGTGATCTCCATTCTATTATTAGTAGTATTTTTTTCACCACCAGACAAAAAAATGTTGTCATTTTCTTGCAAAATTACGACTCCCCACCCTCCTGGACCGGGATTACCAATACATGCCCCATCGGTATAAATATCTATCATTAACTAATTTATCCCCCGATGTGATACATCTCTACTTTTTTCAAATTTTTATTACTCAAACTGGATCTCTGTTCAGAATAATTATCATCTCTTGCCTTCCATGTATTTTGAATAATGTGTATCAAATCTTCATCTGATACACCCGACCTCAAAGAAGATCGTAAATCTAATCCTTTTTGCCCAAATAGGCATGTGAAAATTTCTCCTTCAGGAGAAAGTCTTAATCTCGTACAATCGCCACAAAAGGGTTGAGATACGGAAGAAATTACACCAAATTGTCCTTTTCCATCAAGAAATCTATATTTTTTTGCAACTTCACCTCTATATGCAGATTCTATAGGTTCAGCTGGAAAAACATCATTAATTTGATCAATTAATTGTTTTGAAAATATAACTTCACTTAAATCCCACTGATTTAAATTACCGACATCCATATATTCAATAAATCTAGGAATTAAGTTATTTTCACGGCACCATTCAATTAACTCTAAAATTGTGTGGTCGTTCACATTTTTTTGAACAACTACGTTGATTTTAATTGGAGATAATCCAACTTTTTTAGCTTCCAAAATGCCATTTTTCACTTTTGAAGTGTCAAAGCCCCTACCATTCATTTTTTGAAAAACATCATCGTCTAATGAATCCAAACTCACAGTAATTCTATTTAATCCTGCATCTTTTAGATCTTGGGCAAATTTTTCTAACAAATATGCATTTGTAGTCATTGCTATATCATCAATTTCATCTATACCTGCAAGCATTTCGATCAAATCTGGAATATCTTGTCTAACTAAAGGTTCTCCGCCAGTAATTCTTATTTTTTTTACACCAATCTGAACTGAAACTTTAGCAATTCTATAAATTTCTTCAAAAGAAAGTAATTTTTCTTTGGGCAAAAACTCATATCTTTCTCCAAAAATTTCAGCAGGCATGCAATATGTACATCGAAAATTACATCTATCAGTTACAGAAATCCTGAGATCCCTTAAGGGCCTATTAAATTGGTCTACTGGATTTATCTTTTTCATCATAATTACTTTTTGATAATTGGTAGAGGAATTCTACAGCTTTTGTCATTGCTTGACCTCTATGACTAATTTTTTGTTTCTCTAATAAAGACATTTCGGAAAAAGTTTTATTTTTTGATGGCACATAAAACAAAGAATCATACCCAAAACCATTTATTCCTTTTGATTTTAGATGAATTCTACCTTCAATCTCTCCCTTAAAAGTTGTTACCTCTAATAAATTCGGATCCCAAATTGCAACCACACATACAAATTTAGCAAAAATCTCTTGATCTTTAAAAGGCTGAAGGTTTTGTATCAAGAAATTATTTCGATCTTGATCTGTTTTTCCTTCACCTCCATACCGTGCAGAAAAAACACCCGGTTCTCCGTTTAGAAGAGTAACTTCTAATCCTGAATCATCCGCAATAGTAAGTACTGACGATTGTTCGCCATATTGTTTAGCTTTTAAAATAGCATTTTCTTCAAAGGTGTTTCCTGTTTCTTCAACAGTAAAATCAATATTCAATTCTTCTAAATTTAAAAGTGAAAAAATATTTTTATCTAAAAATTCATTTAACTCATTAATTTTTTTAAAATTTTTCGTAGCAACCAATATTTTTATCATTTGTGAAGCTAAAACTAATAATTATTGAAACTTAAATGACGATAACAACCCTTCAACAGTATCTCTAAATCCTCCATATTCAAGTTCAGTATAAGGAAGCATGGCAGGACCTGACCAACCTTGGCTCCTCATCTCCAAGCCTTTAAGTTGAGCTAATTTTCTTACTTCATCCCAAACAGGATTATCAAAAAAATCAACAAATGAATGAGAAAAATATCCGTCCGCATTTAATGAAAAACCTACGGCAGATACTAGAGGCAAACAATACGGCCCAGTTACTGCTGTATTAAGAGGGACAGGCATTAAAGGCATTACATGAGAACCCCTTGAGTCTCCACCAACATAATGTGCCTTAGTAAATGCAGATAAAATTTCTTCTGGAGCAGGAAATATTCCTTGATTTCTTATTAGGGCAACAGGATCATCTTTGCCTGTATAGGTACCCGCTATTGAATGTAGTCTCTGGGCAGAAATTGAAGCTGCTTTATTATTAAAAGTTCGCGAATAAATTGAATCAATTCCAAATCTTTCGTTATCTCTAAGTAATGCAGTGATTCCGTAATAATCATCAGGGGCATCTAATTTAAGAACACTATCTCCGTCAGTATTGTCCATATCTATAACATCAAATGAAAACCCTTTAATCATCGGAGGAAGCATTAAGCCTCCACAATACATGGGATCTGCAAAAGCTAAAAATAAAGGTAAATTGTAAGCACCTGGACCACATTTATCGGCAGCAAAAACCATAAAAGATTCTGCAGGTCGAGGTGATTCCAAAGAATGATCAAATTCAATTTCCGCTACTGCAGGGCCCGCACCTCTAACATTTCCTGATGGGGCATCAACTAATAAATCTTGGCCGGCACCATATAACCCCTGAGATTTTGCGACATTTGTACCTTCAATAAAGGCATCCCATGCAAATTGATGAACCTCAGAATTATTTTCTCCTTTAGTGTGAGACATTAAAATCGCAATATCATCACCTGTATAGGATACGAAAACATCAATTAACAACCCGTCTGTTACAGCTTTCTGTGCTAAGGTTTCAACAGTTTCTAGCATCAAATCTGATGGCCTAGTGTGTCCTCCTATAGATCCAATATCTGCCTTAATCAAAGACAACGTGATTTTCATATAAATCTCCCAGTTATTTACTCATGAAATCATTTTATTACTTGAAGAGTGGAATATCTATAACAAGAATATTTTGATTTATAATGTGTTTTTTAAAACCTACCTTAATATGGAAATTAAATGCTATCTGAATTTCGAGTAATAGAATTAAGCGATTATCCTGCAGGATCAATATTGGGAATGCATCTTGCTGATCAGGGTGCTGATGTGATCAAAGTAGAATCGAACCCCAACAACCGTGAAATAGTAAAACAAAATCTAGAAGCTTCTGTTTGGAATCGAGGGAAAAAATCATTTGCATTGCCCCATCCAGGAACTAGTTATGCTAATCAGGCAGATAACACTGAATTTAAATCTACCCTATTGAAATTGATTTCAATTTCACAAATTTTTATAGAAAACATTGACACAAAATTTGGCGATGCAATTGAAATTTCATACGAAATGGCCAAAACAGTTAACCCTGAAATTATCTATATAAAACTTACTTCATTTCCTGAAAACCATCCTTACAGGCATTTACCTAGCAAAGAAGAATTGATTTCTTCTGCTTCGGGAATCTATGCTATGAATGGATCAGGTCAAACACCAGTTAAAGGTGAAGGTCCTTCATTTCATGAAATTCCATATTCAAGTGGAATGGCTGGTATAACAGCAGCGCCAGCAGTAGCAGCAGCCATTTTTCAAAAATCTATTACTGGAAAAGGTCAATTGATTTCTATGTCAATTCACGATGCTATGTTCCAAGGAATGGGATCTCAGTTGGTCAGGCACCATCAAAGACAAAATGGAAACCAAGAATCTCACCCAGTAATAAAAAGATTTTACCAATGCAAAGATTATAGGTGGATAAATATCAACATAGGTGGAATGAAACGATTTTTAGAACCATTCCTTCAATTAGTACATAAAATTGAATGGTTAGATCAATTAAGTAATTTACAATTTTTGAATGAAAATAAAGACGTTAAAATACACTTAGAAAAAGAATTTGAAAAATTATGGATTGAAAAAACTGCAGTTGAATGGGAAAACGCTCTTGATCAAATAGGTGTTCCGGGAACAATGTGCAGATCTGTAAATGAATGGATGGAATCTGACCAAGCAATTCAATCTGAAACAGTAATTCAAGTTAACGACCACTTTTTTGGAGAAATGAAACAGCCAGGAAGAATAATTAGAACCAACCATCATTCCAAGATTAATCCAGCCCCCAAATTAGGTGAACATAATGAATTAATTGAGGGTTTGTTTAATGGATAATCTGCCACTAAAAGGAATCAGGGTTTTAGATCTCACTTTAGTTTTAGCTGGACCTACATGTGGAAGAACTCTAGCTCAATACGGGGCAGAAGTGATTAAAATCGACCCTGACCATAGAGTTCCTGGTTTAACTCCCTGGATTGATGTTGGTAGAGGTAAAAAAAGCATTTGTTTAAACATTACTAAAAATGGTGGCCTTGAAGCTTTTTTAAAATTAGCAGAAACAGCTGATGTAATAATTGAAGGATTTAGAAAAGGTGTAACTGACCGGCTTGGAATAGGTTACGAAGAATTAAAAAAGAAGCATCCTAAAATTATTTACGCATCAATTAATTGTTTTGGCCAAACCGGACCATGGTCATTAAGGCCTGGATTTGAACAAAACGCACAAGCAGCTACAGGTATTCAAGTTAGAAACAGTGGAGACATCTCTAATCCACCTAGAACGGCTACATATACTTTAAATGATTATGGAACAGGCTTAGCTGCTGCATATGCTGTAATCCTAGCTTTAATTGAGAGACAAAAGACAGGCAAAGGACAACGCGTGGAAGCTGCTTTGACGTATACTTCAGCAAATCTATCTGGAACCTTTCACACTAAACAAAATACTAACAACTTCGCATCAAAAATTCACTCAACACGCGTGGGTTCACAACCAGGACTAAAAGGTACAAATATTTTCAACAGATTATATGAAACAAAAAATGGATGGGTGTTTTTATCTGCACCAATTAGAGACAAAAACTATCAAGTCCCTATGCTAGGCTATTTAAATGCAGTTCCTGAATTTTCACATATTGCTGATATAGCTCATAAAAATTTTGAAGGTTATGACAATAATGATCCAGAAGAAGAGATGTTAAAAATATTTTTAACAGAAACTTCCGAGTATTGGATTAATTTGCTACAAAAACATGAAATTGAAGCTGTAAAAAACATTTCTAGTGAAGAAATATTTAATGATGAATATAATCACAAAAGAAAAATGATTATGCAGCAGACTTATGAAAATTGGGGGACAGTTACGTGGAGCGGCAATCCTGTATCAATCAATTCTAATGAACCCTTTAATGTAAGTCCTCCTCAATTTGGTGAACACACTTTTGATGTTTTAAAACATGCAGGAATTTCAGAAAATGAAATAAAAAATTTAATTGAATCTGGAGCTATTCCTGAAACTGTTCCTATTAATTTAAAGTAATTTTTTTGCTTCTGCGGCAAAATGCTCAGCAAAATAAACACAAAGCCCCAAATATTGTTCAGGATCTAGCATTGAATTAATTTCTTCAGAATTAAAGTTTTGAGTAATTTCTTGTTGTTCATTCAATGCGGAAATAAAATCAACACCAGTTTTAGCAGAATGTTGAGCAGCGTCATAAACAACGTCGTGAGCTCTTTGTCGACCTAATTTCTTTCCAAGCTCTAGCATTATTTGCTCAGACATAATTAAACCACCACTTAAATCTAAATTTTTTCTCATTCGATCAGGAAATACCTTAAGATCAGAAAAAATATAAATTGATGAATTTACAATTTTGTTAGTTAATTCACATGATCTGTCTATTGCAACATTAATCATCATAGAGGTAGTTTTATCTGCCTCATGCTCAGTTTGCATAGCCTCCAATGACATAGGGACCAAAGACCGTAATTCAGCTGCCCAAGCAACAATATCCTGACAATTTCTAGGATTTCTTTTTTGGGGCATAGTTGAAGATCCTACTGCTCCGTCTGGAACAGGTTCTTCAACTTCACCAAATTCCTGTTTCATTAGAGTATAAATCTCTCGGGCCATTTTACTAGAAGTAGCTGCAAACATCGCCAAATTTAATATATATTCTGTAAGGTGATCTCCTATAGTACGTGCAGGCATAGACATAGAAGTAAAACCTAACTCTTCAGCCATCAATTTTTGTGTTTCTAAACCTTCCATTCCTACAGATGCCATAGTTCCTGCACCACCACCTAACATAGTCACAAAAACTCGTTCTTCACAATTTTTAAATCTATGAAAATGTCGAATAAGTTCATCAATCCACACAGCAATTTTATAGCCAAAAGTGGCAGGAACAGCATGTTGTCCATGTGTTCTTCCTGGTAAAGCATAATTTTTTGTTTCTAAAGCTAAATCTGATAAAACATCTAATAATTTCAAAATTTGCTCTAAAAATAATTGGTGAAATTGTTTAACTAATAACAGTTTACCTGTTTGAGTAATATTTTGAGTTGTAGCCCCCCAATGAATATAACCACCAGCTTCAGGACCACAAACTCTATCTAATTCCCAAATTAGAGGTACTAAAGGGTGACCTGTTTTATCTAGAGATTGATTAATATTATCAATATTTAAATTAGCAATTAATGCCATTTCAGTAATTTTTTGAGCTGCACTTTCAGGAATAATTTTTTGTTTAGCTTGTGATCTTGCTAAAGCTGCTTCAACATCAAGATAGGCTTGAAATAACTGTTCTCTAGAAAAAAAGGTGGTGATTTTATCTATCTCATTCATTTAAGCTCCTTAAGTTTGTGGATATCATGTGGATATCATTTAAAGAAAAAGTCAATATTTTTATTCCAAAAAAGTATCCACACTTATATTAGATTTTCCACTAATCTTCAACAATATCACGTGATAAAATTGAATTAATTCCCCTGACTGATATTACTAGTTTCACCAATTAACACAGCCTTATTATAAATATTATTTTAAACAGATAAACTCTAATGATTGATCAAGTATACATAAATATAAAAAGTGGAAACGGTGGAAACGGTGCCATAAGTGGTAGACATGAGAAGTTTATTCCTAGAGGAGGTCCAGATGGAGGAGATGGAGGAAATGGAGGAGATGTTATTTTTAGAGGAAATAGGAATATAAATACATTGATTGGTTTTAGATATAAAAAAATATTTAAAGCTGAAAACGGTGGAAACGGCGCTAGTGCTAAAAAACATGGTAAAAACGGAAAAAGTATTTATATTGATGTTCCTACTGGTACTCAAATAGTAGATTCAAACGAAGAAATAATTTTTGATATTGTTGAACACGATCAAGAGGAAATAGTTATATTTGGAGGACAAGGTGGTTATGGTAATGTTAAATATACATCTTCTACCAATCAGTATCCAGTAATAGCCCAAAATGGCGAAAACGGGGTAGAAATGGATGTGAAATTAGAATTAAAAGTTTTAGCAGACGTTGGTATTATTGGTGCACCAAATGCAGGTAAATCTAGTCTCATTACATTTCTCACGTCTGCTAAACCTAAAATTGCTAATTATCCATTTACTACTCTAGAGCCTGTATTAGGAATACTAGATTACCGTGATGTAGACATGGTTATAGTGGATATTCCTGGTTTGATTGAAGGTGCGCATAATGGTATAGGCTTAGGTCATGATTTTCTTCGTCATATCGAAAGGTGTAAAGTTTTGATCCATTTAGTGGATGCTTCTTCAGATAATCCTAAAAAAGTTTTTGAGAACATAAACAATGAATTAGAACTTTTTAGCTCTGAAATTAAAAATAAACCTCAAATAATTGTTTTTAATAAAATAGATCTTGAAGAGGTTCACCTTCTTCAAAACCTAATTGCTGAAAGTATGAAATCTGTTGCAGATAAAATTTATTTTATTTCTGCAATTTCAGGAGCAGGTGTATCTGAGATGATGGATCAAGTGATTTTGCAATTCGAAAATTTCGAAACCCCTAAAAGTTTTGATTTGGAAATTTCCAAATCAAATGAAGAATTTATTCCAGTTATTCAGCCTTTACCTAAAAGAAGAGGTGTTTCAGTATATGTAGAAGATGAAGTTTTTGTAGTAGAGTCCCCTGGAGTCGAAAGAATTGCTACTAGAATTGATTATGAAGATTGGATGGCTAGAATGCAGTTTTATAAACATCTAAAAACTACAGGTGTAGTAAAGGCTTTAGAGGATGCTGGGATTACATCTGGAGACACTGTTAGAATTGGTGATGTTGAATGGGACTGGGACTAATATTAGTGACCTGCTAGATATAAGGTTGTATAATCCTATATCGTAATTTATATAATGCCGAAGTAGCTCAGTGGTAGAGCAGCTGTTTTGTAAACAGCCGGTCGTCAGTTCGATCCTGACCTTCGGCTCCAGATTAAATTTTTAGTCTAGGCATTTTTCGTATGCTTTTTTAAGTCTAACCCCTACTTCTTGTAGTTGTTTTTTTGATGGTTGTGTAAACGCTAATCTGTAATTATATGTTCCTTGGGATTTATCGAGAAAAAATACTGAGCCTGTAGGAAAAACTAAACCTTCTTCTGCAGCGGCTTTAATCAATTGTTCAGACTTTACTTGGTAAGATTTCAACCATAAAAAATATCCTCCTGAAGGAGGGGTGATTTCTATATAATCTCCACAATTTTCTCTAATTGAATTTACCATAATTGAACATTTTTCTTTGTAAAGATTTCGCATATTCTCAACATGCGAATCTAAAGAATTATCATTAATAAAGTTAGTCAATGCATAATGAATTAATGGGCTGTTTCCCATATCAAATCGTACTTTTGTAAGTATTTGAATATATTCATCCCGAGCCTGAATCCATCCTAGTCTTAACCCTGTTGCTACAACTTTACTAAAACTACACATTCTTAATACTCCAAAACCATTGGATAGTGAAAAATACGTTGGAGGTGGAGGTTGATCAAAATAAAGTTCACTATATGCAGCATCTTCAATAATTAAAATTTTGTTTTTTGCACAAATTTTTAAAATTGACTCTCTAATCTCAATTGGAGCTACATTTCCAGTAGGGTTTTGGTAATCAGGAATAGTGTAAAAAAACTTAATTCTTTTTTGTTCGTTCGTAATTTTTTCTATAAGGGTTTCAAATTCTTTAACATTTATTCCGTTGGAGTGTATTGGTATTTCTACAACTTCAGCCAGTGATCCTTGTATGCACCTCACAGTTCCTGAATAACTGGGTGATTCTACAATTACTACATCATTTGGTTCTATAAATGCATTAAGAATATTTTCTAAACATCCTGAACTTCCATTGTGAAGAATAATATTATTTTCATTTAAATCAATATTTTCTATTCTGTTTTGTCTATTAGCTATGGCTTTTCTACATTCATCATAACCAAACCATCCTCCATAAGTTAAAGACTCAACAGGAAATTTTTTTATACCATTGACGAGTCCTTCAATTAATTTATTAGTAGGGATTGTGTCGTCGTCTGGAATTCCAGATGCTAATACAATAGGATCTGGATGAGATGTGGGAAGCCTCCACATTTTTCCTGCGTCTGTTGGATTTCCTGGATCAAGAGTTTTGGCTGCTATAGAAGACAGTTCTTCTACAGAAATTTTCTTCCAAATTTGAGACAATGTGCTTTGTATATCCAAAGCCATAATGTTTACCTTTGTATATTTAATCGGTAAATATTAATCAAGGATCGTTTTCATATCAAGAAGAAAAATTATGTTTCAGTAAAATAAGGTAAAAAATGAGAATCGGTTTGTTAGGTGGAACTTTTGATCCAATTCATTTTGGACACATACTTGCTGCTAAATATTCGATGGAACACTTATCGTTAGATCAAGTTTTATTTATGCCTGCAGGGCACCCTTATTTAAAGGCAGATCACAATCTCTCCTCGTCTTCTCATAGGCTTGAAATGGTTAAATTGGCAACAGCAATGTACCCACAATTTGTGGTTTCTGATATCGAAATTCTTAGAAATGGTCCGTCATACACCATAGACACTGTTCAACACTTAGAGAATCCAGAAAATGAGCTTGTTTTAATTTTTGGTTCTGATGTAATTGAACAAATGAATCAATGGAAAGACATAGATTTATTATTCGATTCTGTTTCAATAGTCTTTATTAATAGGGATTTAACTGACTATAAAGTTTTTCACCAAAATGTAGAATTTATAGATTTACCCATTCCTAATATTTCTTCTACGGAAATTAGACAAAGAATTGATAATCTTCTACCCGTAGAAGATTATCTTCCAAAAGAAGTCATTCAATATATATATAAACATAATCTATATCAGACCCCTTAAAGGATTTGTTTCTTAATAAAAAACACTTATACTAAAAAAGGAAAATTTATGACAGATCAACAAGAACTTTTAGATTTAGCAATTGAAATAAACTCATTACTGTTTGGAAATTTTCAATTATCCTCCGGAGGATCAAGTTCTTATTATTTTGATGGCAGAGTTTTAACTCTTAATCCTAAAGGTTCTTATTTGACTGCTAAATGTTTTCTGCCATTAATTTTAGAGTCTGGCGCTAGTTTTATCGCTGGCCCTACTTTAGGTGCTGATCCAATTGTGGCATCCGTAGCTACTTTTAGTTACTTACAAAATTCTCCTGTAAATGCATTGATAGTTCGCAAGGAACAAAAAGAACATGGTGGTGAGAAAATCATAGAAGGTTCATTTGCTCCCGGTTCAAAAATAGCTGTTGTTGATGATACTTGTACAAGTGGGTCTAGTTTGTTTCATGCTATCAAAGCTATAGAAAATGAAGGTGGAGAAGTTACTAAAGTTCTTTCAATTTTGGACAGAAATTCTGGTGGAAGTAAAAAAATCTTGGATGATGGATATGATTTTTTTAGTCTTTTTGTTGCAAATGATAAAGGTCAAATCTCATGCAATCTATAGAATTTAAGTCTCATTGGTGGGTATTTTTAGCAGCAGCTTTGGGAACGTTTATAGTAGTAATTGATCAATCTGCGACTTCAATAGTTACACCAATTATTGCTACACAATTTGGTATTGATATTCCCGCTTCACAGTGGATAACTATTGTTTATATTTTAACTGTAACGGTGTTAATGATTCCTGCAGGTGCTATAGCAGATCAAATTGGCAGGAAGAGAGTTTGGTCAACAGGATTAATAGTTTTTGCATTAGCCTCTTTAGTAACGGCATTTTCACCAAATTATGTTGTGTTATTGATTGGGAAAATTTTAATGGGCTTGGGTGCTGTTGGTGTTCAGTCTACTGGAATGGCTATAGTTGTAAATATTTTTCCAGACCATCAAAGAAGTACCGCAACAGGTTTACATATGGGTGTAGTTGGATTTGGCTCATTGGGAGGTCAAGTAGTAGGAGGCTTGATAGAAAGTTTATTTAATTGGCGATCCGTTTATATTTTTATGTTTTTGTTTAGTGTTATAGCTACTATTTCTGCATTTTTGTTTCTGGTTAAAGATTCTAAGGGGTCTGTGATAAAAGGTTTGTCATCTTTTGATTGGATAGGAACATTTTTGTTTGGCGGGTTCTTAATAATATTAATTTTAACTGTTAATTTTATGAATTCTTTTGGGTGGGCTTCTTTCGAAATAATGGGAGGAATAATCTTCTCAATACTTTTGTTAATTATATTTTTAATTTTAGAGAAAAAATTATCGAATCCCATGTTTCAATTAGACGTGTTTAAGGCTAGAAATTATTCTTTAGGATCATTGGCTCGTCTAACTTGTTTTATTGCTTCTTCAGCTAGTTTTTTTCTTCTTCCGTTTTATTTAGTTTCGGTTGCAGGGCTTTCAACAGGTTTTGCTGGAATGTTGTTAGTTCCACGAGGATTCTGTTTTATGTTATTTGGTCCTATCAGTGGCAAGATAGCTGATTTTACAGGCCCCAGGATTCCTTCGATTTTCGGAATGATAATGTGCTCATTTGCATTATATTTGTATACTAATTTATCGTTAGAAACTACCACCGCGATGATAATTTTGATTACTGTTTTAGAAGGTACTGGAATTTCATTTTTTTTAGCTCCAAATAGTAGTGCAATAATGGGTAGTGCAGGAAGAAGTAACTATGGTTTTGCGTCTGCCTTCATGAATTTAACTAGAAATTTAGGCCATATTTTTGGGATAGCGTTACCAGCCATAGTTGTTTCTTCAATGATGCTATCTCTAGGTTATGATCCTGATTTGTCTGATTCTAAAAAATTACAAGATATTGGTCTAAAATTAGCATATATTTCATCAATGAGTAGAGCTTTTTTGATTAGTACATTCATTATGTTGTCAGCTGCAGCTATGTCTATAGGAGTCACCTCTCCAAGGATTAAAATTAAGTAATGAAATTAACAATAATCCGTCACGCCGAATCTGTTGGAAATTTTGAAGGTAGATGGCAAGGTCACCAAGACTTTCCCTTATCTGATTCTGGAATTCAACAGGCACAAAAATTGCATAAAAGTTTCGTTAATAGTCAACTTTCTCCAAGCTATGTTTATAGCAGTCCTTTATCCAGAACTTTATCAACTGCAGAAATTGCTTTTCCAAACTATAAAATTATTACCATTTCTGATTTAATCGAAAGAGACACTGGAATTTTTTCTGGCAAGACTGCATTAGATATTAAACAACAGTTTCCAGAGATAGCTGAACAATTTGCTGTCACAAAAGATTTAAATTTCGTTCCTGAAGCTGAGAATAAATATGACTTAATGAAAAGAGCTAATAAAGTTATAGATTTTTTAATTAAGGGACATAATCAATCAGATGAAATAGTTGTTTTCTCTCATGGAGGACTAATGATTTATTTGATAGCAGTGATTTTAGGTACAAATCGTATATGGAAAACTAAAATTTTAAATACTTCTATTTTTGAATTTGAGATAGATTCTGATAATTGGATGGGGTCAAATAATTTATCGAGTGATTTTGAAATTCTTAAATTTTCAGATTTAAATCATCTTAATGAATAAACTAAATTTGACTACCAAGATTCCCTAAGTCTTTTCCGTCATTTTCTAAATGAGGTGTTTCGTTAAACCTCAAAATTCTCCATAGTGTAGGATTGTTTTTAGTGCGACTCATATCATTCCATTGTTGAGGGTCGAGTTCAAATTCAAATATTGCTGTGTTTTTAGTGCGAATACCCCACAATTTTGGAGTTTCAAGAATTGCGGCAATTATGTTTCCAATAATAGAAGCGTGACAAAACATAATTACTATATCTGTATTATTTTGATGATTGAGGGCTATATTCAAAACATTTTTGCCCCTACTTCGTCTCTCTGATTCTGTTTCAGCTCCATTGACAACATCCCAATTGCGACTAAAACGAAAGCCATCTGCTTCTTGAGGAAATAATTGTTCAATTTCTTCCCATGTATGTCCTTCAAAGTTTCCTGCACTTGTTTCTTTTAGTTCATCAATTATATTTGGTTCAATATTCCAGTGATTACCTGCAAGATGGTAAGTATCTAGGGCTCTTTTTTGTGGACTGACATATATGTGTGTTGGAATATAATTTGTATCTTTGAACCAACTACCCAACTTTTTCGCTTGATTTTTACCATTTTCTGTTAAGTTGGTAATTTCAAGATCTTGAGAACCTGACCATCTTTGTGCGTCGTTAGCAAAAGTTTCTCCATGCCTAACTAATAATAATTTCATGAGTTAACTTCTAGTAAGGTGTCTTTAATTTCAAAAATTTGTTTTTTGATTTTGTCATCACTGAGCATTAATTCTGAAATTTTTAAACACCCATGTAAAACAGTTGAATGGTCTCTATTTCCTAACACTTTTCCTATTGCAGATAAGCTCATAGATGTTTCTTCTCTTAAAATATACATAGTTATTTGTCTAGGAATTAAAAAATTTGTTCTTCTCTGTTTTCCTTTAATTTGATCTTGAGTAACTGAGAAATGTTCTGCAACAGTTTTAATTACTTCTTCACTAGTAAATGTCTTTGAAGATTGAGAGATAAAGTCGATATCATTGGATATGAAGTTTAAAAGTTCGTTTGATGTTGCTTTATTTCCGTTAAATTGAGACCAAGCGGCAACCCTATTAAGTATTCCCTCAAGTTGTCGTATGTTTGATGATGTTTTCTTTGCCATTATTTCGTAAATATTGTTAGGGAATTGAACCTCTAAAGTTGAAGCTTTTGATTGAAGAATTGCCATTCTTGTTTCATAAGAAGGTTTTTGAATATCAGCTGTTAAACCTCCAGAGAGCCTAGACGTTATTCGGGCTTGTAATACATCTAATTTGCTTAAAGGTCTATCTAGTGCCACCACAATTTGTTTATTTTGCAGATGAAGTTCATTAAATGTGTGAAAAAACCCTTCTTGTGTTTGTTCTTTTCCAATTAAAAATTGTAGGTCGTCTATTAATAGTGCATCAACATTTCGAAAATTAAGTCGAAAAGACTCTGTAGTTTGGTGTTTGATAGAAGATATGTACTGATTAGTGAATTCTTCAGAGGTAATGTACAAAGCGTTTTTACCTTGATTTCTTAAAGAATGGCCTATTGCATGTAGTAAGTGAGTTTTACCTAATCCCACTCCTGAATAAAATACAATAGGATTAAAAGCTGTTCCTGGACTATCTGAAACGGCCTTAGCCCCGGCAAAGGCTAATTGATTTGTATCTCCAACAACAAAGGAATCAAAAGTATATTTAGGGTTGAGTGGAAAAATATTTTTATTATCATTTTTGATTGGTGTTATTGTAGTGTCAAGTTTTGAATTCTGAACAATTTCTGAGCCTTGTAAATAATTAACTTGGATTCTTTTTTCTGAAACGTTATTCAATTCACGTTCAATTATTCCTGCCATTCTTTCTTGGAGATATTGAGCGGTAAACGAGCTATTTACTTTGACATTTATAGTTGAATTTTCTTCATCAAAAGCTACTCCGGAAGTATCCTTCAGCCATGTTTCGAAACTAGCTTTTGGTATTCTCATTTCAATTTTGCCAAGTACAGCTTGCCAAATATTTTGAGCTTTTTTACTTTGATGTTCGTTCAATAAAATATGCCTTATTAAAAAAATTGAACATATTTTGGATATAAAGAAACGTGCCCTAAATGAAAGGTACTAAAATTTTTGAAGAAATTTTATCTGTATCTATGTCTGAATAATGCCGGAGAGCAGGTTAGATCTTTCATTGAATTTCTCCGGTTTTATTATTTTAATATTCAAAATTGTTTCGTGGATTCTTTGTACACCTGAAAATCTAGTGGTGCAAGGGGTTAAAGCGATAATTTGAATGTCAATATATTTCTAGCTAAAAATCCCATGAATTACTTTTCATGAATGAAAGTTCTTGCTTGAGCCTAAATTTTAGATTTTTCTTAAACTATGTATTTATTTAATATAATTATTTTAAAATAAGATAAATTGATATGTTTAAAATTTACTGTTTTTAAAGATATAATTTTATTATGAAATATATAAATTCAATCAAACTATTTTTAACCATTTTCTCAATTCTATTATTGAATACAATTATTTTTGTTTCCTGTGAAAAAGATACCTCTGTTGATAATATAGATTCTGAGTTAAATTCCACACCGATTGAGTCCAACAGCCAATCTATGCCCTTGGTTGTTGTATCTGAATCTCTTACTACTGTTCAAGCCGTAGGTTTATTGACACCATCTGTAGTACAAATTTCTACAGAACAATTATCTTTAGGTAGTTTTAATCAAGTGATTCCGAGATCTGGAGTTGGTTCTGGAATAATTTTGGATTATCAAGGCCATATTTTAACTAATAATCATGTTGTTGAAGGTAGGAATACTATTGATGTAACTTTAAGTGATGGAAGATCTTTTGAAGCAAATTTGGTTGGGAGTGATCCTAGAACAGATTTAGCAGTGATAAAAATTAGTGGAGAAAATTTAATTCCTGCTAAATTAGGTAATTCAGAAAATTTATTAGTTGGTGAAGATGTAATAGCTGTTGGTCATGCATTAGCTTTGAAAGGAGGTCCTACGGTTAGCAAAGGTGTTATAAGCGCATTGGAAAGAACAATTGATTTAGATGCACAAACGTCAATGGTAGATTTGATACAAACAGATGCGTCGATTAATCCGGGTAATAGTGGCGGTCCTCTGTCTAATCTTGCAGGTGAAGTAATTGGAATTAATACGGCTATAATTGACGATTCTAATGGAATTGGTTTTGCAATAAATATTGATGATGCAAAGATAGTTACTGATCAATTAGTTAAAAAAGGTGAGGTGCAGCGAGGTTTTATAGGCATTTCCCCATTTAATGTTACTAAAGCTTTAAAAGAACAATTAGAACTTCCCGTTGAAGAAGGTGTAGTGGTTGGAAGAGTGATTCCAGATTTTCCTGCTTCTCAATCTGGAATTGAAGTAGAGGATGTTATCGTTAAGCTTAATGATGTTCCTATAACTAATGCTGGAGATTTGTCTAAATTTCTGATTTCAAACTCACCAGGTATAAATATTTTGGTTACTTTTTACAGAAAAAGTGAATTAATGCAAACAGAATTAACATTGTCTGATGCACCTTAATTTTTGTATATAATTTACCTATGAGAAGATTTGGAACCTATATATTTTTGTGTCTATTTTTGTTTTCAGCTTGTTCTGAGAATTTTAAAGATATGAATCCTGAAGAGCTTAGAATTATTTCATTAAATAAAGAAATAATGTGTCCAGTATGCCCAGGTGAATCTATCGATCAGTCTCAAAATGATTTAGCAATTCAGATGCGATTAATTGTAACTAAATTGGTAAATGAAAATAAATCTGATGAAGAAATCAAAGAATATTTTGTTGAAAGGTATGGTGAGGTAGTTTTAATGGAGCCATCAGCAAATGGATTTGGATTGATAGCATGGGCTGTTCCTTGGATCGCATTTGTGTCTACAATTTTCTTAGTGATCTTTTTAATTAAGAGAATGAGTTCTGCAGCTAATTCTAGGGAAGTTGAGTGATAAATTGGTAGAAATTGGTCAAATATCTTTAATTACATCTTTTATTGTGGTTATTTACACTTCAATAGTCGGTTTTGCTGGTGGAGTTTTGAACGGAAGAGATTTAGCTCAAAGTTCACGATGGGGCTTTTATTCAATCCCAATTTTATTAATTGTAACTACAATTACACTTATTTATTCTTTTGTAACGAATGATTTTTCTGTCAAATATGTTGCTGAAAATAGTAATTTAGCTATGCCAAGCGCGTATGCGTGGGTTGCGTTTTATTCAGGAAATGAAGGTTCTTTATTATATATTGCAGCAGCTTTTTCTATTATGTCTTCATTATCGGTGTTAATTTTAAATAAAAAACTTCCATATACAGCACCTTATGCATTGGGTGTAATGTCACTAGTATTAATGTTTTTTATAGCAGTACTTTTGTTTATGGCTAATCCTTTAGAGAAATTGCCAATAGTTCCCATTGATGGCAAGGGTATTAATCCATTATTAATTCACTTTGGAATGTTTATTCACCCACCATTTCAAATGTTGGGATTAATCTCAGTTGCAATTCCTTTTTCTGTTTGTATTGCTACTTTGATCTCTGGGAGAGGCTCGCGAGATGAATGGGTTGATCAAGGAAGATTATGGGGGATGATTTCATGGTTACTTTTAACGATAGGGCTAATTTTAGGTGGATGGTGGGCATATACCATCTTAGGATGGGGAGGATATTGGGCTTGGGATCCTGTTGAAAATTCTGCTTTAATGCCTTGGCTTGCTATGACGGCTTTTGTCCATTCAATTATGGTTCAAAAGAGAAGAGGTTTGTTTAGGATGTGGAATATGATTCTTATAATTACAGCCTTTACTATGGCGCAATTGGGCATGTTTATTAATAGGGGAGGTCCAGTTCCTTCTGTTCACTCATTTGCAGAGTCTACAATGGGTTGGGTTTTTCTAGGAGTCATGGCCCTGACATTATTTTTATCTATTGTGATTTTTATTTTTAGGTTTGATACTTTAAAAAGTAGAGGTGTACTTGAGTCCCCTATTTCTAGAGAGGCTGTTTTTTTGTCTCAAAATGCCCTGTTTCTTCTAATTGCTTTTGTAACTTTATGGGGAACTATTTTTCCTATATTTTCTGAAACATTCGATGAAACTACTATGACTATTGGCCAGCCTTTTTTTAATAAAGTAAATGGCCCATTGATGCTTTTGTTAATATTTTTAATGGGCATAGGTCCTTTGTTGCCATGGAGAAAAGCTTCATTAAATTCTTTATTTAAAATGCTTACATTTCCTTTGATTTTAAGTATTTTAATCATTGCAGTATGTTTTCTTTTAGGCTTGACAAAAATCTGGGCAATTTTCGGTTTTGCTACTTGTGCTATTGCTTTAGGAGGCATAATTCAAGAATGGTTTAGGGGAACAAAATCACGTGTTAAAAGAGGGGAGAAAGTTCACCTTTCATTTATACGTTTGATAAATTCAAACAGGCCGAGGTATGGGGGTTATATTGTCCACATATCTATTATTATGCTTGCTATGGGAATCACTGCATCATCATTTTATGATGTTCAAAAAGATGTTGTGATGGCAGTAGGTGAAAGTCAATCAATTGGAGATTACACATTTAAGTATTTAGGTGTTTCGGAAGAAATTTTCCCAGATCGAATTGAAGAGACTGCAAAATTTGAACTTTGGACTAACGGTGAGTTTGTAGACTATTTATATCCCTATAGAGCTTTTTATCCTGAATTTAGGATTTCCGCTACAAGAGGTGCTATTCATTCAAATTTGATAAGAGATTTTTACTTGGTTCCGTCAGATTTTAAAGAAGATGGTCAGGCACTTTTTAGAGTATTAATTAATCCAATGGTTTCATGGATGTGGATTTCTGGGCCAATATTAATTTTTGGAACAATATTTTCTTTGACAGTAAGTGTTAGGAGACGAAAAAAAATTAAACTTCCTATTGCAAATTCTATTTTTGTTTCGAGATCATTATAAATGGTTATATTAATATCACTAGTTTTATGTTTGTTTCCGCTGATTTTAATTATATTTCCGTTAATTCGTAAATACTCTGCATCAGAATTTATTCCACAAGATGAATCATCGTTGTTTTCTGATTTGGAAAGACGATGGGATTCTGCTATAGAAGGGTTAAGAAGTACTGAATTGGAAAGAATGGTAGGTAATTTGCATGATCAAGATTATGAATGGTTAAAAAACATCCATTTATTTGAGGCTGCCCTAGTGCTGAAAGCTTTAGATCTTCAAGAATCTGAACAAAATGCTTTAATTGAAGAAGTTAAAATGGAGGTTTTTAGAACTGTTTTGATTTCTCAAGAAAAATATAATTTGGAGGAAAAAGATTGAAAGTTTTTACCTTAATATTTTTTAGCCTATTCATTTTATTTTTTGAATCTCCACTTGTTTATTCTAATGAAAATGAATTGTCTATTTCAGGTAATTTAACTAATTTAACCAACGATGAAAGTTCTGTCGGTGATGTAGAAATTACACTGCATATTAGTTCTTTGGAAAAAGAATCTCAAACTTTTTCAAGTTTAACTAATGTAGAGGGTAAATTTGAATTTAAAAACATTCCATACTTAGAAAGTTCTTTATATGGTGTTTCACTGATTTATCAAGATGCCATCTATGTTGAATCAGTAAGTTTTGATCAAAAAATCCCCTTGGATATCAAGATTAATGTTTTTGATTCTTCTAGTTCAGATGATTCTATAATCATTCAAAATGCTTCTATGGTTTTTGATAACATCAATTCTGAATTACAGACAATTTCTGTTTTGGAAGTTGTAACTATTTTGAACGATTCACTAGTAGCTTATGTTCCAGGTGAAGGACCCATGGATTTGTTAAGATTTGGTCTTCCTGAGGGCGCCTCAAATTTAAATGTAGATACAAATATTTTTGAATCTAATTACGTTCAGGTTGACAGAGGTTTCGCTTTAATTGCTTCTATTCTTCCTGGAAGTCATGAATTAACTTATTCTTATGAAATTCCTTATCAAAACTCTATTTTTGAATATATTAAAAATTGGAGATATGGTGCTAACAATCTCAGAATAATTATTCCTACTTCAGATATTATTCTCAATAGTAATTTTTCTGATCCTGTTTTGGATACAGAAATTGGAGGAAGAGTATATTCTGTTCTGGAAACAACAAATGTTTCTAAAGGTTTTGAGTCAACAATTGAAATTAAAAATTTGCCCAAATTAGTTTGGTATCAAAAGTTTTCTCAAGATTTTAATTCTCTAAAATTTGAATATTCTGCTCCCATTGCATTAGCTCTAATCCTTTTGATTATAGGTATTTGGGGTATTTCTAATACTTTGAAATTTAGAAAAAGATCAAACCTTTGGTTTCCTGGATCCAGCGAAAAACAAGTACTTGAAGATATGATGTCAGAATTGGAAATTAAGCATAATTCTGGAGCTGTTTCTGATGACTATTATTTTTCTAGAAAAAATGATTTGTTACTCAGGCAATCTAATGTTAACGAAACATAATAATGCTTAAATATGACTAGATAGAATTTTATTAATCGTGTAAATTTATATTAAACAATTAATTAGTGGCTATTATGATTGATTCTATGATTTTGACTGGTTCTTGCCCAAGATGTGGGGTAGGAACATTGATTAATGATGAAGATATTTTTGGAGTTCGAATAGTCTGCGTAATGTGTGGACATAATCGAGACTTGGGAAGATTGCCTTTGAAAGTTCGTAATATTCGTGAAATTGTTATTGCATTATTGGAACAAGAGAAAAACTCTAAAATTAAACAGAGAATAGCCACATATCCCCCTTCCACTTTTGGGTAATGTTCTTGTTTTCATATCCTTTATATATTGACCCTAGAGTACTAAGTTTCTATGACAATATTAATTTACAAAGAATCTTAGATTATGATCAAATTTCATCACTGACGACTTTTACTTCTAAAACTTTGGTGATTGGCTCTAATAATAATGTTTTTCTTGATTCTTTAAAAAAATCTTTTTCTGAAATCACAGTTCTTGAAGAGATAGGTGGACTAAATGATCAAACAGAAAAATTTTCGTCAATAATTTTTTCAGATTTTTATTTCATGAATATTTTGGATTCTGAAGACCAGAGAGAAACTTTAAAAATATTGTTTGAAAGACTAGAGCCTGACGGTGAAATAATTTTTAATTTGGACCTTTTCAAAGGAGGTAAATTTCTAGATGATCCGGCAGTAAATTCATTTGTGAGTCAAACAGAAATTGATGATGAAATTTTTATGTTGTTTAATAGACAAGAATATGATTATTTTTCACAAATTTTATATCAGAATTTCACCTTAGAAATTTTAAATTTGTCAGGCGAATTAATTAACACTTTAAAATTTGAGCAAGAACTTAGATACACTTTCTTGCCGGAAATTAAACATTTGTTTGATTTGTGTGGCCTTAAAATCCAGCATATGTATTCAAGTTTTAATGGATCTCAATTACTAGAGAGTAGTGACGAAGTAGTATTTATCTTATGTAAATAATTTTCAATTAATTGAGCTTAAGTCTACTTTACGATAAAAAGACTATAGTTCGTATTATTTCCTATTAATCTGCCGTACAGCCTACTGTCGTACTCTAGGGAAATAATGACATCCATATTGTTCATAACAGCCTCCTGCTATGGCTACACTATGATTGGGTCCTACTTCTTTGTATTCTATAATTTGCTCTGAATTCTCAGGATCAGGACATAGTTGTTCATAACTACAACATGATGGTGGGTTAATAGGAGAGGGTACTTCACCTTGCAAAATATTTTCTTCTTTATCACTATCAGGATGATATGGTAAAGCGGCTCCAATTAAAGCCTGAGTATATGGATGTGTAGGGTTATCAAATAGATCGTCGGTATCAGCTGTTTCAACCATTTTACCTAAGTACATTACACCCATTTTGTCACACATATAGCGGACTGTAGCTAAATGGTGTGCGATTAAAAGGTATGTTAATCCGTACTCTTTTTGTAAATCCATTAGAAGATTCATAATTTGGGCTCTAATAGATACATCAAGTGCAGAAACTGGTTCATCCAAAACAATTAGTTTTGGATTAAGAGCTAACGCACGAGCAACACCAATTCGTTGTCTTTGTCCACCAGAAAATTCGTGAGGATATAGGCCAGCTTGGTATGGGTGAAGGCCTACTTGTTCTAAAATTTCTCCGACTTTACTTTTTACTTCACCTTTTGTGAGGTTAGTATTTACTTGAAGTGGTTCTGAAATAATGCCTTCTACTCTCATCCTAGGATTAAGTGAGGCCCAGGGATCTTGGAATACCGCCTGAACTTTAGATTTATAATCTTTTTGTGACGACCCTTTTTTGTCTAAAGCATTTCTACCTTCAAAAATTATTTCTCCATCGGTAGGTACTTCTAGCTGTAGAATCATTTTTGCTGTAGTAGATTTTCCGCATCCTGATTCACCAACCAAGCCGTATGTAGTACCTTCTTCAATAGTCAAGTTGATTCCATCAACAGCTTTTAAATATTCATGCCCACCAGTTAAAAAGTTGCCGCCAACTGGAAAGTGTTTCTTTAAATTTTTTAACTCTAAAAGAGCTCCGTTTTCGCTAGTCATTTTTTTAAGTTCTCCTTAATCTAAGTCTCTGGGAAACCAACCTGCACATTCGGTGTCTATTCCGCACTTAGCAACTAAATGGTCTTCTGAATGCTTCACCAAAATAGGAGAAGTTTCACCACAAGTTTGACAAGGCGTGGGTTTGTTTGGAATTGGGGGGTTGCCTGGAATTGCGTATAATCGGTCAACGTTTTCTTCCATTTTAGGTACAGAAGCTATTAAAGCCTGAGTATATGGATGTTGAGGGTTATTAAATATTTCTCTTACATCGGCTTGCTCGACGATTTTACCGGCATACATAACAGCAACTCTGTCACACATTTTTGCTACTACACCAAAGTCGTGAGTGATGAATATAATTCCTACACCAGTTTCCTCTTGTAGTTCATTTAATAGATTCAAATATTGTGCTTGAATAGTTGCATCTAGTGAAGTGGTGGGTTCGTCAGCTATAAGTACTACAGGGTTACAAGAAATTCCTATAGCTCCAACTACACGTTGCCTCATTCCCCCTGATAATTGATGAGGATAGTCTTTCATCCTAGTATCTGCAGCTGGAATTCGAACCTTTTTAAGCATATCAATTACTGTGTCTTTAAGTGTATTGCCCTTAAGGCCTTCATGGATTCCCAAAGCTTCTCCCACCTGGTCTTCAATGTCGAATACAGGGTTCAAAGCAGTCATGGGGTCTTGCAAAATCATCGCAAGCTTGTCTCCTCTGACCTTTTCCATTTCTTTATCAGATAATTTTAGTAAATCTTGACCTTCAAGAAGAACTTCTCCTCCCACAATGTGGCCAGGAGGGGATGGAACCAATCGCATTAATGATGTAACAGTCACTGATTTTCCAGAACCTGATTCACCAACAATTCCTAAAGTTTCACCTTTCTTTAACTTAAAGCTGATTCCATCAACAGCTTTTACAGTTCCCCATTTTGAAACAAAATATGTTTGTAAGTCATTTACTTCTAAAACATACTCGTTATCAGAACTATCTTTATTTGTTTGCTCAGAAGATGTTTCTGTAGCCATTTGGTTTCTCCTATTAAGAATTAGGCACCCCTATAGTTAGGGTGCTTGTGAGTGTGCAAACTATAAACAACCACGTATGAAAAGGCAAGGAAAAAAGATTTAATGACTAAATAATTTGGACATGAACTGGCTTAGTATTTGTTTTGGCAATACTAGTCATAATAATATTAGGGGTTGTAATAATGTATTAGCTAATGTATTCTGCTTGCGCTGTTGTATATATCTAATATTTCAATGGGTTTAGCGAAACATTATAAGGTGAATGAATAATGATTTATTATAAAGAATGCAAAAAGTGTGGCGGAGATATGCACATTAGGCAGGATACTTATGGGGAATTTAAAGAGTGCGTTCAATGCGGAAAAGTAATTGATTTAAGTGAACTTCCTGTGACTGTCTCGACGGCTACTGCTGAAGCATCAAAATCTAATCAAGCTGCATAAATAATAAAATAAGTAGTTTGCTGACATACCATAGTTTATTTACAATGCTGTTCTTTAAAAGTTTAAGGAGAGCATATGACACAAGGTAATCATAACTTTAATTTTGTGATTTATAAGGTAGAAGATCGGATTGCTAGAATTACGCTTAACAATCCAGAGAAACGGAATGCTTTATCTTTTCCTATGAGAGATGAGTTTGTACAAGCTCTTAAATTAGCTGAATCTGACGATAATGTATCTTTGGTTTTGATTGATGGTGCAGGATCGTCTTTTTGTTCCGGATATGACTTGTCACCTAGAGATCCCAATTATGTTAAAAATGGTTGGGTAGGTTCTCAATATTTTGATAATTGGACTGATCAATTTGCAAGAAGTTGTGCAAGAGATTGGTTAACTATATGGGATTTATTGAAGCCCGTTGTAGCGATGGTTCACGGACATTGCGTAGCAGGGGGAACTGAAATTATGTCAATGGTTGATATTTGTTTTGTGGCTGATGATGCCAGAATTGGCTATCCTCCAATGAGGGGAATGACTACCCCGGATACATTATATTTTCCTTGGAAGATGTCAATGGCTAGAGCTAAATATCTTCAATTAACAGGAAATTCTGTGACTGGAAAAGAGGCGGCTGATATGGGTTGGGTGGCAAAATCATTTCCGGCCGAATCTTTATATGAAGATGTAATGAAAGAATTACGTCCCATGTCTAAAATAGCACCTGATTTACTTTCAGCAAATAAACAATCTCTAAATCAAGCATATGAAATTATGGGATTTAAAACAGCTATATCTATGGGATGGCAATGGCATTTGATGTCAGGCCATGTTAGACCTGGGGCTAAAGAATTTGGTGAAAAGATGAGCGAAGGTGGATTGCGTAACGCTTTAGATTGGAGAGATGGAGCATTTAGAGAAGAAGGGTTTGTATAGTTTCAAATTGACTATAGTTCTGTAGAACAATACAATCAAATTAATAAATATGGGGTAATTGATGACTTTAAAATCTAAACCTGATCCGTTGACAATTAAGATTAGTGATGAAGCAGCTCTTCACGTTAATCAATTTGCCAAATCTGAAGGAAAAGATTCAGCTGATTTGCGAGTTGGTGTTAAAGGTGGAGGATGTTCTGGTTTAACCTATGTTCTTGAAATTGTGATGGATGGCCCAAAAGATTCCGATAAAGTGATAGAAGATAATGGCGTAAGAGTTTTTGTTGATAAAAAATCTTATGTTTTTCTAGCAGGCACTGTTTTAGAATATTCAGGCGGATTGAACGGTAAGGGATTTGTTTTTAATAATCCTAATGCCAAAACTAGTTGTGGGTGTGGCACATCCTTTAGTGTCTAAGGATACTTTTATTGGACTCCTTTTCATTTATTGATTTAACTTCTATTAATGCGAGATTGAAGCTTTCTGGCGAAGACAAAGTTGATTTACTTGATCGTCTTAGTACTAATGATATTTCTACTTTAAAAGAACATGGTCAAGGTATGTCAACTGTATTGACTACTAATAAAGGAAGAATTATTGATCTTATCAAAGTATATTTTGTGGAAGATTATTTACTATTAGTTTCAGATATTAAATCTATTAGTAAAGTTTCTGAATGGATTGAGTTTTATACTATTATGGAAGATGTCACTCAAATTAATGTTTCTGATGACACATTTCAAATTAGAATATTTTCTGATGATTTAAATAGTATTTTTTCTGAAAAACAAGATTGTGAAATGGATCATTTTTTTGTGCGAGATATATCTGGAGCCAAAGTTACAATTGCTACAAATAAAATGAATCAAAAACAATGTTTTGATGTCTTTGGACAGAAATCTGATAAAAAAAACATCATTAAATTTCTTCTAAATTTTGGAACTCAATTAGAATCATCTCAATTTGAGAATCTTAGAATTTCACTTGGATATCCTAAATTTGGTAATGAATTAACAGAAGATTTTAATCCACTAGAAGCTCTTTTAATTGATCATATTAGTTTTAATAAAGGTTGTTATATAGGCCAAGAAGTCGTTGCTAGATTAAATACTTATGACAAAGTTCAACGTCAATTAGTTCAAATTTCATCTAATCATCCTCTCGGTATTGGTGAAATAGAATTTGAAGGTAAAACTGTTGGAATTATTACCTCTGCAATGCAAAATAATGGTATTGCTTACGTTAATAAAAAAATCTTAAACGAAACCATACAAGTTCAATACGGATCATTTGATGTCGAGATCCATCCAATATAAATTTAGTTTCATATGAGTATTTTGAGAGTGATTTTGGGTGATCAACTTACAGATTCAATCTCCAGTTTAAATAATTGTGATAAATCTGAAGACATAATTTTGATATCTGAAGTTATTGAAGAAGCTACATTTATTCCACATCATAAAAAAAAATTAGTTTTTATTTTTTCGGCAATGAGACATTTTGCTTTGGATCTTAAAAATGATGGATTTAATGTAATTTATAACAAATTAAACGACCCTGATAATTCTGGTTCATTGACGGGTGAAATTAGTAGATTAATTAAAAATCAGTCTTTTGAGAAAATTGTAATCACTTCACCAAGTGAATTTCGTGTTTTAAAAGAAATTGAGTCATTAGGTAAAAAAATTAATATTTCTATAGAGATTTTAAATGATGATAGATATTTTGTTGAAATAGAAGATTTTAAGCAATGGGCATTTAATAGAAAACAACTAAGAATGGAAAATTTTTATCGTGACCAACGTAGAAAACACTCTATTCTGATGAATGGTATTGACCCGGTTGGTGGACAATGGAATTTTGATTCAGATAACAGAAAACCTTTCAATTCAGATTTGAAAATCCCTACACCTTTTACCAACTTTCCAGATCAGATTACACAAGAAGTAATAGAAATGGTCACAACTTGTTTCCCTGAACACTTTGGAGAAATTGAACCATTTATCTTTGCTGTGAATCGACATCAAGCGTTACAGGCCTTCAAACTATTTTTAGAAGAGAGGCTTTTATATTTTGGAGATTTTCAAGACTCTATGGTTCAAGGAGAGCCCTGGATGTTTCATTCTCACATAAGTTTCTATCTGAATTGCGGATTATTGTTACCAAAAGAGTGCGTTTATGAAGTAGAAAAATTATTTTTTGATGGAAAAGCTCCATTAAATTCTGTTGAAGGATTTATTCGTCAAATTTTGGGATGGAGAGAATTTTTAAGAGGAATTTATTGGTTAAAAATGCCAGAGTATTTGGAGAATAATTTTTTTGAAGCTTCACGTAATTTACCTCAAATGTATTGGACAGGTGATACAAAAATGAATTGTTTGTCTCAATGTGTAACTGAGACTAAAAAAAATGCGTATGCTCATCATATTCAACGTTTGATGGTTTTAGGTAATTTTGCATTAATTTCTGGAATAGACCCTAAACAAGTTAATCACTGGTTTTATGTAGTTTATGCTGATGCGTATGAGTGGGTTGAATTACCTAATGTCTCAGGCATGATTTTATTCGCAGATGGTGGTTTAGTTTCTTCAAAACCTTATGCTTCTACAGGTAGTTATATAAACAAAATGTCTAATTATTGCGAAAATTGCGATTTTAAGGTTTCAATTAAAAATGGTCCTGAAGCATGTCCATTTAATTACTTATATTGGGATTTTTTAGATAGAAATCGACTTAAGTTATCTTCTAATTTTAGAATGTCTATGATGTATAAAACTTATGATCGTATGGATGATTCCAAAAAGCAGAAAATTCGAGATGATACTAAAACGTTTTTGAACAGTATTGATAATTAAATTTGGTGAGTTAATGTGACTCCACCATCGACAATGATAATCTGACCTTTTATCATTTCTGCTTCTTTAGAACATAAAAAAGTTACAACATTTGCCAAATCTTCTGCAGTCATTTTCCTGTTTCCAAAATTATGTTGACCTGCCTTGACCATGTTTTTTTCATTTGGAAAAGATTTAAATGCGTCGGTTTCAATAAATCCACCAGAAACAGCATTTACGTTAATTCCTTTACCGGATAGTTCTACTGCTAGGTATCTGGTTAATGCTTCTAAAGCAGCTTTTGAAGTACCTACGGAAAAATAATACGGTAAAACTTTTCTGGATCCTTCAGACGTAATATTTATTATCGAGCTACCTGCCGGCATGATTTCTGATGCTTTAATAGCACACAACCATGGTGCTTTAGCATTAATATTCATTGTCCAGTCCCAGTGTTTGGGCTCAAGGTCTGTAGAATTTTTTTGAACTCCTGAAGCAGCATTATTAATTAATATGTCTATCGAATCAAACTCATTTTTTATTTCTGAGAAAAGGAAATTTATTTTTTCTTCCTCTCCTAAATGAGCTTTAATTTTTTTACATTTAACTCCTAAGGATGTAATTTCATCAAATGTATCTGAGGCTGCTTGATGATTTCTAAGGTAGTTGAAAACTATATTTGCCCCTTGGTCGGCAAATTTTAAGGCAATTGCCTTACCAATACCCCTAGATCCCCCAGTAATTAATACAGTTTTATTTTCAAACTTTTTCATAAGAATTAAATTGCCATTCCACCATCAATGCTGATAGTTTGTCCGGTAATATATTTTGCATTGTTACTTGCAAGATATCCAACCATGTTGGAGATATCATCAACTTCTCCAAATTTCTGCATTGGAATCCAGTTCATAATTGCATCTTTTTGTTTGTCAGATAAGACTTCAACAGTTTCAGTATTAATATATCCTGGTGTTATTGTATTTACTGTAATGTTTCTAGTTGCAACTTCTTTTGCTAGTGCAAAAGTGAATCCATTGATTGCAGCTTTAGACGCACTGTAATTTGTTTGCCCAACGTTTCCTCGTAATCCAACTACAGAACCTATATTAATAATTCTGCCCCATCTGGATTTAAACATTAATTTGATAGCAGCTCTTGAGCAATAAAATGTTCCATTTAAGTTAGTGTCAATTACCTTGGACCATGCTTCATCTGACATTCTGAGTAGTAATCCATCCTGAATGATTCCGGCGTTATTAATCAAAATATCGATTTTTTCAAACTTTTTAATGATTTCTGAGATCATTGAATCAACTTCATCTAACTTACCTACATTGGCTTGAACTGCAAAAGCATCTACTCCCAAAGATTGTACTTCTTTAACTGTATCCAGTGCTTCATTTTCAGAGGAAAAATAATTCACTGCTATATTTGCACCCATAGAAGCAAGCTTTAATGCTGAAGCTTTGCCAATTCCTTTACTAGCTCCAGTAACTAAAGCAGTTTTACCTTTTAATTCTAATTCAGACAAATTTTCTCCTAAATGTTAATTTGTAATTGTAGACATAATTTTAGGGGTCTCTTCATTCATTTTTTCTATTAATTTTGTGTTAATACACATGAGGGCTATATCTACCGCTTTATTAATTGTTTCAGCGGATGAACTTCCGTGTCCAATAATGCTTACTCCGTTTACTCCAAACACAGGACCTCCACCTTTTGAATCTACCACATTATTGCGTTTGTTGAATTCATTTAATAAATTTTCAAGATCTTGATTGTTCATATGATTTGAAAGGGTTTCTTTTAGCTGTTTAGCAAATCCACGACCAAAGCCTTCAACTAGCTTTAAAATTACATTTCCTACAAACCCGTCACACACCACCACATCAGCTTTTCCAGTGAGTAGGTCGTTACCTTCAACGTTTCCAATAAAATTAAGTCCGCTTTGATGGAATAATTTTGTTGTTTCTTTAACAAGATTATTTCCTTTTCCTTCTTCAGACCCAACACTTAATAAGGCAATTTTGGGATATTGGATGTCTAATAATAATTGACTGAAAATTGAACCTAAGACTCCAAACCCTACCAAATTTGATGGTTTGCAATCTATATTAGAACCTAGATCTAAAATTACTTGGTTGGGGGCAGACCCTATGATTGGTCCTCCAATTGCTGGTCGTTCAATTCCTTCTATTGTTCCTAAAATAACTACAGATGCAGCCATAGTAGCTCCACTAGAACCCATGGAAATAATTGCGTCAGCCGCTCCTGTTTTGACTAAATTAGTAGCTACTAATATGGAGGATTTAGGTTTTTGCCGTAACGCTAATGCAGGAGATTCATTATCGTTGATAATTCCTTGTGATGGGACAATTGTTATTGCTAAATCACCTACTTCGTGTTTATTGAGTTCATTTTTTAGTATCTCTTCATCACCAACTAAATAAATTTCAGCTACACCTCTTTTTGCTGCTAAAATTGCTCCTTTTACTGGCATTTGGGGAGCAAAATCGCCACCCATCCCATCGATTGCAATCTTCGGTTTAATGATTGTGTTCAATTTATTCTCCATATTTGATTGTTACAGTTGTTTCACCAGAAATGGCTATTTCACCGAGGTGATTTTTAACTGTGACAGTACAGTTGATTAGTTTACCTTCCGTAACCTCTTCAGTTTTTTTGATTGTTCCTTCGGTGATGATTGTGTCATTGGGGAAAATTGGTAATTTAAATTTTATTTTCATATTACCGTTTCTAGACCAACTTTCTCCAAAATTTTTATACATTAATTCAGAAATTGAAGAAGCAATCATCATACCGTGAGCAATATTATTTTTAAACTGAGATTTAATCCCAAATTCTTTATTTATATGGATAGGATTAAAATCACCTGACGCTTCTGCATATTTTTTAATTAAATCAAATGAGATGATTTTTTGTATAGCTATAAGTTCATTTTTTTCAGGCATTATTTTTCTCTACTGGGATCATGATAGTACTTTTTCCGGTCATGATTAGTTTTTGGTCTGTAGAAATTGTTTCTAGTTTGATGCTTAGAAATCTCCACTCACCCCTTACGTTATTTGAAATAATGGTAGCTAAACATTCGATAAGTTCAGATTTTTCTATGGATGAAAAATAATTAAATTCTTGGCTTACATGTACTGTTCCACCTGGAATCTTTAAATCATTAAGAACACCTCTGATACTGAGAGCAGAAATGGCCATGGGAGGAACACTATTTTTATAGTTAGAGTTGTCTTTTACAGATTCAGTATATTTGTTAATGAAATCTTCTGAAAATTCATATTGATTTTTAGAAATTATACTTTCAGGCTGAAGTTGGGAATAGTCCAATTTAATTTTCTCGAATATATTATTGTATATTGATTATAGTATGTAGAAACATACCTTCAATCAATATACTTGATTGTATTACAATCCATTGAACACATTTATAGGAATTATTTTTTGATAGATATAGAAATTATTCGAAATAATCCAGAAATTTTAGAATTCTCTGGTAAATCAAGAGAGCAGTCTTTCCCTACAGAACAATTGGTAAATTTAGATAAAACTAAAAGATCAAAAATTGTATCTGTAGATTCGCTACGAGCTAAAAGAAATACTGTTTCAAAACAATTAAGCACGGTTAAAGAAAAGCCGATAGAGCTGATCGAAGAAATGAGAGAAGTTGGGACTCAAATTAAAATTTTAGAAGAAGAGATTAAAAATATTTCTGAAAATTTATCTGAAATTTTATTGAATATACCAAATATTCCACATCATTCAGTACCCGTTGGTAGTGATGAAGAGGCAAACACAGTGATCAGAACTATAGGAGATCCTCCAGATTTTTCATTTACACCTAGACCACACTGGGATATAGCTTCAGATTTAGGTATTTTAGATTTAGAAAGTGGAGTGAAATTATCACAATCTAGATTTTATGTTTTAAAAGGGAAGGGTGCGACTCTTCAACGGGGTTTAATTAATTGGATGTTAAACACTCATATTTCACAAAATAATTATGAAGAAATTTTTCTACCATACTTAGTAAATAGAGAGACTGTGCTTGGGTCAAGTCACCTACCTCACTTTGAAGAGAATATGTACCATGATCTTGAAGATGATCTTTTTATGGTTCCTACTGCTGAAGCACCAATTACAGGACTTTACAGGGATTCAATTTTATCTATTGATGATTTACCAAAGAGATTTGTAGCACATACACCCTGTTGGAGAAGAGAAAAATTTTCTGCAGGAAAAGATACTCGTGGAATTAAGAGAGTTCATCAATTCGATAAAGTAGAAATGTATAAATTTGTTAAACCTGAAGATTCTTTTACTGAATTAGAACTGCTGGTTTCAGATGCTGAAAAAATTGCTATTAACCTAAACATTTCTCATAGAGTTTTAGAATTATGTACAGGTGATTTAGGATTTGCTGCAGCTAAAAGCTATGATATTGAGTTATGGAGTCCAGGATCTAATGAATGGTTAGAGGTTTCTTCTTGTTCCAATTGTACAGATTTTCAATCAAGAAGATCTGCTATTAGATATAGAAATGATGAGGGAAAAATCAACCTAGTCCATACTTTAAATGGATCAGGTTTAGCTATTCCAAGAGTATTGATAGCTATATTAGAAAACTATCAACAATCTGATGGATCGGTTATTATCCCTGAAGTTTTAGTTCCATATACTGGATTTGATGTAATTAAATGATAGGAGATTAATATGCATGTTGTGGGGAAAAATGAAATAGAACCGGATGACGCTTCCAATGCACCTTTATTTTATGGGGGTAAAGTGACTCGTCAACCTTTAGTTGGTGATCCTGAAACTGAACAATATAGTTTTGCTTGGGTTAAATTTTATGACGGAGCTAAAAATTATTTTCATACACATACTAGTGATCAAATTTTGTTTGCTACTCATGGAAAAGGAATTGTTGCTAATGAGGAAGTTGAAGTAGAAATGAACGAAGGAGATACGGCGTTTATTCCCGCAGGAGAAAAACATTGGCATGGTGCGTCTGATGGAGAAGATTTTTTCCACATTTCACTTACTAGACCAGATAGTGTTACTGAAAATTTAGGACCTCAAAAATAAGGAGATTAAATGTTTGCGGCTCGAATTACTGCACCTAAAAAATTTGAAATTGAAGACATCGAGATCCCTCAAATTAACGATGGTCAATGTCTGATTAAGTTAGAGAATTGGTCAGTTTGTGGAAGTGATATTAGACATGGTTATGGGCCAGTTTTTTCAGAAGAAAATTATCCTATGAAACACGGTGGAAATTGTCATGAATGTGCAGGCACAATAGTAGAAAGTAAATCTAATAAATTTAAAGTTGGTCAACGAGTTATTGTTCTTCCAAGTGCTGATAGCCATGGTGGTCTGGTTGAATATTATCCGGGTGATGAAGGGAAAATGGCGTTAGTTCCTGATCACGGTGAATTAAGTGAATGGATTTTATGCCAACCTTCAGGAACGGTTTTATATGCTTGTCAACAGATGGGCACTATTTTAGGTAAAGACGTTGTGATTTTTGGACAAGGAAGCATCGGTTTATCTTTCACTGCAATTGTTGCGAGAGCTGGCGCTAGACGAGTTATAGTAGTGGATCCATTGGATTATAGACTTGAATGGGGCAAAAATTTTGGCGCAACCCACACAATTAATCCTGATCAAGTAGATTTAGATGAGGCTTTATCTGAAATTACTGACGGGAAGTTGGCAGATATTTCTGTTGAAGCTGCTGGCTTTCCGGATTCCTTAAATGCATCTATTAGAAGTGCAACTAAAGATGGGAAGGTCATAGTTTTTGGAATACAACATGATGGCCCTGATGGAAGATGGACTCAAATAGATACCCAATATTTTTTAAAAAATACTCCAATTATTATTCCTACTCAAGCATCTCGAAGTGGTGACCCTATCGGTCATATAGAACGAATGATTGAATTGAAAGAAAGAGGTTGGTGGGATCCCGGAGAAATGAAAACTCATGAAATGAAGTTTTCAGATGTTAATGCTGCCTATGACCAGTATGAACAATACCAAGATGAAGTGATAAAAGTTGTAATGAGCATTTAATAGGAAGATAGAAATATGAGATATAGAAAATTAGGTAATACTGGATTAGATGTTTCGGTAATAGGATTAGGTGCTAATAACTTTGGAGGAAGATTAGACTTTGATCAAACTAAAATAGTTTTAGATCAAGTGATAGGCGAAGGTATTAATTTAATTGATACTTCTAACAGTTACGGTAATACTTTGTCAGAAGAGTACATAGGTAGAGCTTTAGAAAATCGTAGGGAATCGGTAGTTTTGGCTACTAAAGTCTCTACTAGAATGGCAGAAGGGCCTAATCAAGCTGGAAATTCTAGAAAACATATTATGGACCAGGTAGAAAAAAGTTTGTCGCGATTAAGAACAGACTACATAGATTTATATCAAATTCACTGGTGGGACCCTTATACTCCTGTAGAAGAAACCTTAAGAGCATTAAATGACTTAACTACGCAGGGAAAAATTCGTTACTTTGGTTGTTCTAATTTTGATGCGTGGCAAGTATGTGAGTCTGTGTGGACATCATTATCATTGGGAATTAATAGTTTTGTAAGTGTTCAGCCGCATTACAGCATGTTAGAGCGCTCAGTTGAAAAAGAATTAATTCCGTTTTGTGAAAAGTATGATTTAGGTATTCTTCCGTATTTCCCACTAGCTAATGGATTTTTAACTGGTAAATATAAAAGAGACCAAGCAATTCCTGATGGGACTAGGTTGCAATCTGCTGATCGTTTTGAAGTAATGTCAGAGAAGAATTTTGATATTTTGGATAAATTAACTGAATTTAGTTCTGAAAGAGGTAAATCAGTACTCGACCTAGCTTTTGCGTGGCTTCTGTGGAATAAAAATATTAGTTCAGTAATTGCTGGTGCTACTAAACCTGAACAAGTTACTTCAAATGCTTCAACAAGTGATTGGGATTTGAGCGATGAAGAATTTGAGCAAGTCACTGCAATATTAGATTAACTTAGTGCTGCTCCAGTGGCTCCTACGTATATAGAGTAGACTGACCTGCTTGCTGTAATGAATAATCGGTTTTTCTTTATTCCTCCAAATGTGAGGTTTGAAGGTTTTTCTGGAAGATATATTCTTCCAATGAGTGAACCTTTTGAATTGTAAACAGATATAGAGTTTGTTCCATTTTGAGCTGAGCACCAAAGATTGCCGTCAGTATCACATCTGATTCCGTCTGTTCCATCACTTTTAGTATCTATAAATATTTCACCTTCATAAATAGATTTTCCATCATCAGACAATTTATATTCGTAAGTTACTCTAGGATTTACAGATCCTGAATCTGCTATATACAGTTTTTTAAAATCAGGAGAAAAACAAAGCCCATTTGGTTTTAAAATTATGTCTGTATCCATTCTAGAAATTTCTAATGTGTTTGAGTCAACTCTATATACTCCTGGAGAAATTTCGGATTCAGATTTATCGCCTTCGTAATTACCAAGAATTCCGTAGTCTGGATCAGTAAACCAAACAGATCCATCTGAGTGAACAGTCAAATCATTTGGAGAATTTAGTTTTGAAGTTTGATATTTGTCAGCTAGAACAGTGATAGAACCATCATATTCAGTTCGTGTAACTCGCCTAGAAAGATGTTCGCAGGTAATTAGTCTGCCTTGTAAATCTCGTGCATTTCCGTTTGCGTTATTCGACGGGGATCTAAATGTAGTGAATGTATCGTTGTCCTCTTCCCATTTAATGATTCTATTGTTAGGAATATCACTAAATAATAGATATCTCCCATCTCCAAACCACGCTGGGCCCTCAGCCCATCTACTTCCTGTAAAAATTCTTTCCAGATAACCATTGCCTATAACGTATTTTTTAAATTCATCAGATATCACTTCTATAGCTGGGTCCGGATAAACCACATTATCTTTTTCCCAATTTCTGTTTAATTTTCTATCCATAATTCACCTATTTTTAATCTTTATTTTGTTTAAATGAGTTTACTTGTCTTCTTTTTTCTCTTACGAATTCTAAAATAGTATTTATGCCTTCTGGTGGAGCTCCCATTTTAATTGCAGCAATTTTGTCTTCTTCAGACTTTTTATCGTCGCCTATAGCTAAATATGCAACAGATCTGTTTCCTAAAGCATCAGAATTTTCCGGGTTAATTTTTAAGGCTTTAGAAAAACTAATGATTGCTTGATCAAATCCTCCCAAAGTTAAAAATGCTGTTCCTAAATTGTACTGAATTTCAAAATTATCAGGATCTTCCCATGCAGCTTTTTCGAATTCTTCTATTGCTTCTTCATGAAGTCCAAGTTTTGCTTTGTTTAACCCCGATTTAAAATGTTCAGAAGTCATGACTTTAATTAATACCTATTTTTAATATTAAATTCATTTTCATGTTTTCCCTTTTGAATAAAATAATTTTCAGACATTTTCAGACAATTAATATATTCAGGACTATAATATAGCTTAAATATTTTAAATGGATTAACTATGTTTCCTCAAATAAAAATACAAAAATTTTATTATGGTTGGTTAGTTTTAGCCGTAGGGTTTTTTGTAATTATGTGTGGAATGGGAGTCAGGTCAAGTTTTGGTGTTTTTATAACACCTATTGAAGAAGATCTAAATTGGAATAGAAATACTATTACTAGAGTATTATCTTTGGGGATTTTTGTTGGTGCTTTATCATTTGTTGTAGTTGGATATCTTAATGACAAGTTTGGTGGCAGATTAATTGTAATAGGCTGTTTATCTGTACTTGGTTTAGCCACTTTTTTTACTGGTAGGATTAATTCTATTCCTTCATTTGTATTTATTTATGCATTGATAGGTAGTTTTGCCACTAGTGGCGTAGGGTTTGTGGTAATTCATAGTATTTTATCTAAATGGTTTTCAAGGAGAAGACCTCTTGCAATCAGCATTTCTGTGGCTGGAGGCTCTCTTGGACCAACATTATTTGCTCCATTTTCAGCATTTTTAATTCAAACTTATGAATGGAGAATAGCTCTTTATATATTAGGACTATTTATTTTATTTATTGGTGTTCCTTTAGTAATTGTTTTTTTGAGGTCACAAAATTCTAAGAATTTACCTGATTTTGAAAAAATTGATGATTCTAAAAATTCAGGTAAAGAAATATCTGGGATTTTATTTACAAACAAATGGACTGATGCTATGAAGTCATTCCCTTTTTGGCAGATTTCATTGGCTTATTTGGTCTGTGGTATAACTACTAACATTCTTTCAGTGCACTTTGTTCCATTTGCTGAAGATCAAGGGATTCCTAAACTTACAGCTGCATCTATTTTTGGATTGATGATGGGTTTAAATTCTATAGGAGTTCTATTAGCTGGTTTTACCGCTATGAAAATCAACCAAAAATTTGTTTTGGGCACAGCTTATACTTTAAGAGGAATAGCTTATCTGATGTTGTTGGGAGTTGGCGGTGAAAGTGGTCTGATAATGTTTGCTATATTGGCAGGAATGTCTTGGTTGCCTACGGTTTCAATGACATCTTTGTTGTTAGCAGACATTTATGGGTTGAAAAATTTAGGCACAATAAATGGAATGTCAAATATGTATCACCAGATTGGTGGTGCTTTATGTGTCTTTTTGACGGGAGAAATACAACAAATCACAGGGTCTTATCAAATTCCCTTTGTTGTAGCTGGTTTTACATTGATTTTTGCAAGCATAATCTCATTTAGCATTAGAGAAAAAACATACTCTTATAAATATAATCCTGTGTTAGCATCCTAAATTATTTAATGATTTAAGGAACTCAGATATGAATAAAGATAAGAATATTCCCGTTGGTTTTTCGTTAGAGCAAGGTGATCTTAATAGACCCTCTACAGGTAGGCCAGTCATATATGCTAATAATGGAATTATATCTAGTGGGCATTATTTAACCTCAATGGCAGGCATGAAAATGTTGCTTTCTGGTGGAAATGCTTTTGATGCCTTGGTTTCATCAACAATTGCAGCCGCTGTAATAGAGCCTATTGCTTCTTATTCATTAGGGGCCGAGTCTGTATATATGATTTATGATGCCAAAAATGATGAAATTCTTTCTTTATCTGGACAAGGAACATTGTCTTTACAGGCTACTCCTAGTTTTTTTAAAGATAAGGGTTTAGAAAATATTCCCACAGGCCCAGGCAAAGATGCGCCACTTTCATTTACAGTTCCAGGTGTAGTTAAATCATCTTTATCTCTTCTTATGCAATATGGAACTAAATCTGTTGAAGAAGTATTTGCTCCAGCAATTGAGTATGCAGATAAAGGTATTCCAAATTATGAATACATGATTGAAAGATTGAATTCTGGTGATTCCATTAAACAATTTGAACTTTTTCCTCCTGGTGGGAAAGAAATTTTTTTTGACAATGATGAATTACCTAAACCTGGGACATTGTTAGTTCAAAAAGCTCTAGGAAAAGTATTGAAAATGATGGTTGATGCAGAAAATAATGCTATTGGCCATAGAAACGACAGAATTCTAGCTGCTAGTAAATGTTTCTATGAAGATGAACTTGCAGATTTAATTTCAAATGAATCTAAATCTGTGGGTGGAATTCTACAAAAAGAAGATTTGGAAAGTTATTCTGAGAAATATGAAACTCCTATAGAGATTTCATTTATGGGACATAAAATTCATAGTCATTCAACATGGACTCAAGGGCCTGTTTTATTACAGGCATTAAATATCTTGGAAAATTTTGATCTGAAATCTATGGGTCACAATTCTTCAGAATACATTCATACAGTTGTTGAAGCTTTAAAATTAGCTTTAGCTGATAGAGAGGCTTTTTACGGTGATCCTGATTTTTCTACCATTCCAATTGATGGATTAATTTCAAAGGAATATGCAAAAGATCGTTCTATGATGATTTCACAAGACAAAGCTTCACCAGGTTTACCAAATTATGGGAATCCATGGGCATTTTCAAAATTTGAGGGCAAAATTTCCCCTCAACCTTTTTATGACAAGAGTCTTGAATCTGATAATCAACATGAAGCAGGGACTACTCATATTTCTGTAATTGATAGAGATGGAAATATGGCCTGTTCTACTCCCAGTGGCGGAGCATTTAACAAGTCAGTTTTCTTTTCAGAACTCGGCTTTGCATTAAGCACTAGAAGTGAAATGACTAATTTGGTTGATGGCCATCCAAATGTTGCTGAACCAGGTAAGAGACCTAGAACGAGCATAATTAACTATATTATTTCAAAGGATAATGTTCCTATTATGACTGTTGGTTGTCCTGGAGGTGATGCTCAAACTCAAGGGAATTTGCAGATGATTTTGAATACTTTGTTATGGGATATGAATCCTCAAGAAGCTTCTGAAGCACCAAGGTTTTCATCTGATAGTGCCCCGAATTCTTTTTATCCACACACATACTTACCCGGGAATCTTTCTATGGAGGATGGCTTTAGTGATGATGTTAAAGATGAATTAAGAAATTTAGGACATAAGATCACTTATGCTGCTACATGTGGTATGGGGGCAACAGTGGTGAAAAGAGACCCTGATTCAGGTGTTTTGTCAGCCGGGGCCGATCCTAGAAGAGCTTGTTACGCTATAGGGTATTAATGTTTTATGTCAGAATCTAGTTATAAAAGAATTGTTGTGAAAGCAGGAACAAGCCTGTTGACTGATGGAGGAGATTTTTTAGATTCTAATATTATTCATAGTTTAGTTTCTCAAATTTCAGAATTACAATCATTGGGATATCAGATGGTTTATGTTTCTTCAGGTGCTGTAGCTGCAGGAAAAAATGTTTTGAAATCTTTTTCAATTGATTCAAAAGATTCTGAAAAACAAGTTCTAGCTGCTATAGGTCAAGGTAACTTAATTCACATATACGAAAAATTATTTCTTGACTTCTCTGTTCCTACAGCGCAAGCATTACTTTCAAATAGAGATGTAGAAGATCGTCTAGGGTATTTGAATATTAGAAATACATTATTATCATTGATTGATCATGGTGTAGTTCCAATAGTTAATGAAAATGATGTTGTTGCAATTGATGAATTGTCTGGGGAAGTTTTTGGTGATAATGATCATCTTTCAGCCTTAGTTGCTAATATGCTTGATGCAGATTTGTTAATCATATTAGGTAGAGTTGACGGTATGTATGATAAAGATCCCAATATTTTTGCTGATGCTAAATTAATTTCGTTTGTAGATTCTTCTGATCAAACCTTGGAGTCTTATGCTGGCCCTTCATCAGATTTGATGGGTAGAGGTGGAATGATTACAAAATTTGGGGCAGCAAAATTAGCTACTAGTTCAGGAGTAGATGTTGTGATTGCGAGTGGATTGGTAGATTCAGTCATTAAAAAATTGTCTCAGGGTGAAAGAATCGGATCTTTTTTCCCGTCTTCTGTTTCACATTTAGAAAGTAAAAAACGGTGGATGTTGAGTAATTTTGTTAAAGAAGCAAAAATTTTTATAGATGACGGGGCTTTAAAAGCCTTAAAAAATAAAGGCAGTTTACTTCCTGTGGGTTTATTAGATGTAAGAGGTGACTTTACTAGAGGAGAGGTGATTTCGATTACTGATTCTAATGGTGATTTAATTGGAATGGGAATTACAAATTATGATTCACAAGATATTAAAAAAATCATTAAGGTAAAATCAGAAAATATAGAGAAGGTATTGGGGTATCATTTTGGAAATGAAGTAGTTCACAGAAACAATATGGTATTGATGTAATGACAGATTTAAAAATTTTAGGTAAGAATGCAAGATTAGCTTCTAAAGCTATATCTAACTTGTCAGCAGAAAAAACAAATGTATTGATTCAAAATATTGCTCATGAATTAGTTAACAGTTCCGATAAAATAATTGACCAAAACCAGTTAGATATTGATATAGCTAAATCTAAAGGTATGACATCTGCCTTGATAGATCGATTGGTTCTGAACGAAGAAAGAATAATGCAGATTTCGAATGATGCTTTATCAGTAAGTAAACTCGATGATGTTGTGGGTGAAATTATTGATCATCGAGTTATGGATAATGGATTGGATGTAAGTCGAATTCGTGTTCCATTGGGTGTGATTGGGGTGATTTATGAAAGTCGTCCCAATGTCACTATTGATATTGCTTGTTTATGTATTAAATCTGGAAATGCTGTAATTTTACGTGGTGGAAGTGAATCAATTAATTCAAATCGGATTCTTACTCAGATCATTCAAAAAGTTTTGTCAGATATGGATTTACCAACTGAGACTGTTCAATTAGTGCAAAGCACTGAAAGGTCTTTGATTAATCAAATGCTTCGTCTTGATGAATATATCGACTTGATGATTCCTAGAGGAGGTCAAGAGTTAGTGAACATGGTAGCTAACAATGCCTCTATGCCATCTATTACTGGTGGAGTTGGAGTTTGTCATACTTTCATAGATGAAAGTGCTGATTGGGATGATGCTATCGAAATAGTTAATAATGCTAAAGTACAAAGGCCATATGTTTGTAATGCTATGGATACAGTTTTAATTCATTCTAAAATTGCTTCTGATTTGTTACCAAAAATTGTTAATCGTCTATCTCAATCAAATGTTGAATTTAGATGTGATTCGCGATCATTAGAAATATTAAAAAATGTTGAAGATGTTCAAGTTGTTTTAGCTTCTGATCAGGATTGGGATACAGAATTTTTAGATTTAATAGCAGGTGTTCGGATTGTAGATTCTCTTGATATGGCTTTAGAACATATTGAATCTCATGGAACTGGTCATTCTGAAGCAATAATTACGAAAAATTCAGATTCAATTTCTAGATTTAGAAACGAAGTTGATGCTAGTGCAGTAATGATTAATTCTTCAACTAGATTCAATGACGGTGGCCAATTGGGTTTAGGCGCAGAAGTAGCTATCAGTACAAATAAAATACATGCGAGAGGTCCAATGGGTTTGAGAGAATTAATGTCATATAAATGGATTGTTCAAGGTGATGGGCAAATTAGAAATTAGTAGTTGAGGTTGACGTGATAGAAGAAACAGATTTTTTTTCAGATGAGATGCAACGTGAAAATGATAACTTTGTAGAAGCAAAAATTCTTCAGGCCGCTGATTTCCCTGATTTGCATGAAATTTCTCATATTCAAACTCGTTCTGAGATGGAATCAGGCATAGGAAAGTATATTGCACCATTGTTATTAGATGACGCTGTTGAGAAAAATATTTCTACCCCTAATGGTGATGTTCCTGTTAGGATGTTTTTACCTCAAGGCCAAATAGATGGGATTTACTTGCATTTTCATGGAGGAGGATGGGTGATCGGGACGGCCCATATGCAAGATCAAAAATTAAAAGACATTTCAGATGAATGTAATGCCGTTGTGATTAGTGTTGAATACAGGTTGGCACCTGAGTATATATACCCTGCAGCACAAGATGACTGTGAAGATGTTGCATTGTGGGTAATTAACAATTGTGAAAATGAATTTGGAACAAAAAAAATTGTTGTGGGTGGAGAATCAGCTGGTGCGCATTTATCTGCATCGACTTTAATTAGGCTTAGAGATAAGCATCAATTTACAGGATTCAAAGGTGCAAATCTCGTATATGGCGTGTATGACTTAACAATGACTCCAAGTGCGAAGTTATGGGGGCATGAAAAAGGTTTGTTAAATACTCCTGGTATGGAATGGTTTATAGATCATTATCTTCCAGAAATGGACAGAACGGATCCAGATATCTCTCCTTTATACTCAGATTTAAGTGATATGCCAAATGCTTTGTTTACTGTTGGTACAAGAGATTTGTTATTGGACGATACATTGTTTATGCATTCTAGATGGGAATTTTCAGGTAATGAGGCTAGTTTGAATGTATATGCCGGTGCAACTCATGGTTTTGATTCAGCACCAACTCAATTAGCAATCAATGTTCAGAAAAGAATTAGAAATTTTATTGTTCAGTGTTTTTCGAATTAACTACTGTAAAAAATCCAATTGCTACCAAATATCCAATTGCTGAACCCCAAAATATCGGTTGATAACTTTTAGTAAAACTTATGATATAAGCGCCCAAAGTAGGACCTAATCCAACTGCGGTGGTTCTTGAAGGGCCTGTTAATCCTGCTACGCTTCCGTATGATTTTCTGTTGAAGACAGTCCCATACATCATGCTTCCCAGTACAAGAATTGAACCTGTAATGGTTGTCCAAATGATTGATAAGATGAATCCATATGATTCTATATTTAATTGACTTATTAGAATTGTGGGAATTATAGCTAAAGATAAAATTAGAGCAGCTATTCTTTTAGTTGAAAATTTATCTGTCAAATAACCCCAGATTGGGACTGAAATTCCACCTAGTAAATTTCCCACAGTAAGAGCTATAGCTGCTCTTTGTTGGGATAAGCCACCATCTGTTAAAAAAGGAACAATTTGGAATAACAGCATAGTTGTAGACACTCCAGCTATAAATTCACCTAAAAGTATGAACCAAAACGATCTGATTTGTAGAATTTGCTTAAAAGTTAAAATTTTTTCATTTTGATTGTTAAGTTTTTTTGATTCTGAAATTTCTTTATCTCCATCAGGAAATTGACCTATATCTTCTGGCTTGTGTCTTATAATCATAAAAATAGGAATACATAATGGAATTGTCATAAATCCCAAAGATCTATAAGCGAATCGCCAAGAGTATTTAGTTGCAAGATTTGTAATGATTTGTAGGTTAATAGATTCTCCAAAAATTCTATTAAAAGTTGTGATTCCCATGGCTAAATTTCGTTGGCGAGAGAAAAAATTAACAGCAATTGTTCTTGGAATTAAATTCTGTAAACTTGGACCAGCTATAGCTCTAATGATTATGTAGATTATAAAAAATCCCCATATTGTTTTGACGTTTGAAAGATAGATCGAACCGATTCCAACAATTAAGGCAGCAAGAGGCATAATGAGTCTGGGCCCAAATTTGTCTATCATTCTGCCTATAGAAATTGCCACTACTCCTGATGACCAAGTGCCTAATGTTGCTGCTAAAGCTATAGTTTTTCTATCCCAATTCATGTCCTCGACAATAAAGTCTTGTATTCCACCAAAAACTGTTTGAGCAATTCCTGTAGCAACGAATGCTCCTAATCCTGCTATGAACAAAGCTAACCAACCGTAATAAAAAGGAGGGTTTGGATGCCAGTTATAAAATGATTTCAAATTTTTCATCAGCATATTCTAATACTTCTTCTATGTTAGTATTGCCTTCATTTTAAAAGTGAGGAGACGATAAATATGTCGTATGATTTTATTAAATACGAACCAAGTGATGGGATTGCAAGAGTAACTTTAAATCGCCCAGAAAAATTAAATGCTTTAAGTTTGCAGTTAAGGGCTGAATTGATAGATTGTTTGCATAAAGCTGATGACGATCCTGAGATTAGAGTAATCACTTTAAGGGGTGCAGGTAGGGCATTTTGTGCAGGATATGATGTTACACCGCCACAGACTGACGAAGAACGAGAAGCCCGAAGCGCTAGTAGAGAAAATATTAGATCTGATATGCATGGTCTTCAAAAAACCGCAAGAATGATGACCTCTATATTTGATTTAAGTAAACCTGTAATTGCTGGAATTCATGGTCACGTAATTGCGGGAGGTACTGATCTAGCATTACATTGTGATTTAATTATTGCCGCTGATGACGCTAACATAGGCTTTCCTCCAGTAAGAGCAATGGGAACACCTCCAACTCATATGTGGACATACATGGTTGGGCCTCAATTAGCTAAATGGTTTATGTTGACTGGTGAAACAGTTTCAGGAAAACAGGCTGCTGATATGGGACTAGTATTAAAATCTGTACCTGCCTCTGATTTAGATGATGCGGTTGAAACTCTTGCAACTCAAATTGCAAAAATTCCATGGGAAATGTTAGCTGCTAATAAGAGTATTGTTAACAAAGCTTTGGATTTAATGGGTAGAAATATGATGCAAGTTATTGCTGCAGAAACTGACGCAGTTTCCCACCAATCTCCTATAGTGAAAGAGTTTAATAGAATTTCTAATGAACAAGGCTTAAAAGCAGCATTAGAAATGAGAGATGCTCCATTTAGATAAATCAGTGCAAACATTTAGATACTCAAAATTTAATTTAGAAGAAAATTCATTAAATAATTGGCAAGAATTATTTAATGAATTTTCTGAAACTATTTTGGAATCTGGCGATGTAAATGAAGCTTTGACTGGGGTTTTTCAAAATGGCTTAAATGCTGACGGAGATCAGCCTGTTCTGGGATTAACAGACATGTTTAATGCCATTAAGGAAAATTTAGAAATCCTAAAAAATTTATTGACATCGGAATTGAATTCTATTTCCGAAAAATCACTAGAAGAAAAGCTAGATCAGCTCAATTTTTCAGAAGATACACTCAAATTTTTGTCTGATGCACTAAAAGAATCAATATCTAAGGATCATATTACTTCTAGCGATATTTCAGAAGATTCTATTGAAAGAATAAAGAGTTATTTAGATAAATTTGTATCAAACCGTAATTTGGAGGATCAACTCCAAAAAGCTATTGAAGAGAAAAATCTGAACGATATAGACCTTGATTTGGTTGAAGAAATATTGGGTATCGAATTTAGCAAATCTATCGAACAGATTATTAAAATGGTTAATGGTTTAGAGGAAGCTGGATTTCTACAAAAAAATCGTGACAGATATAAATTAGGAATTCGTGCAGTGAATCAAATAGCTGAAAATGCTATGAAAGAAATATTTAAGCAAATGAAAAAAGCTCATTTGGGTGCTCACGATACTTTTGTAAAAGGTGAATGGGGTGACTTAACTGGTCAGACTATTTCATATGAAGATACTAATTCTTTTGAAATTAATTTACAGAAATCATTATTTAATGCTGTTTTGAGAAACGGTGATTCAATTCCGCTGAAGTTAAAAAAAGATGATTTTGAAGTTGATGAACATGAACATCTAACCCAATCTGCTACTGTAGTAATGCTTGATCAAAGTAGGTCTATGGGGATGTTTGGAACATATACATCAGCTAAAAAGGTTGCTTTAGCTTTATATTGGTTGATCAAAACTAAATTTCCTAAAGATAAAATTCATGTTGTTGGATTTTCTGATTACGGAATGATTATAGAAGGTAAAGATTTACCAGAATCTACATGGAATCATTGGGTGGCAGGAACAAACATGCATCATGGATTTACTTTAGCTAGGCAAATTTTATCTAAAGAAAAAGTAGCTAATAAACAAATTTTGATGATTACAGATGGTGAGCCGACAGTTCACATGGAAAATGGTAGAGCATTTTTTGCATATCCCCCATCGCCCAGCACTTTGGACGAGACGTTGAAAGAAGTAAAACGTTGCACTAGAGAAGGAATATTAATAAATACATTTATGTTAGAAATGAATCATTTCTTGATTGAATTTCTTACTCAAATGACAAAAATTAATAAAGGTAGAACCTTCTATACTGAACCTGATCATTTAGGAAGATATGTGTTAGTTGATTTTTTGAAAACTCGAGCTCGGAAAGTTTAATCAGAAAATTTACTTATGGGTTTTAATAGTGTTTCACGGTAATAATTGTTATAGAGCTATTGGCATTGCCGTTTTTTTGATTCTTGGCTAGAATATCGCCTACAATAGTATGAATATAAATGCACATATCGATGTATTTTGGAGGTATTAATGAGCTCAAACGATTTGAAACTTAAAGCACATCTTTTAAGGAGAGCAGGATTTGGAGCTTCTCCTGAAGAATTAGATCAAGTAGCTGACAAAAGTTATGAAGATTTATTAGAGGATTTATTGCATCCTAATAGATTTGAAGAAATCGATATGGATTATATAAAAAGATATAACCCTGAGCTTAGGTATCCTGATACACATCCTTTACATGCAGGATTTTGGATGTGGAGGATGATCAATACTAAAAAACCTTTAGAAGAAAAGATTGCTCTTTTTTGGCATCATATTTTTGCTACGGCTTGGTATAAGGGTGAACATACTCCATCTCAAATAGAGCAAATAGAAACATTTAGACGAAATGGGTTATCTAACATTAAGCAGATCTTAAATGATTTAGCCAAAGATCCAGCCATGAATTATTGGTTAGATAATTGTGAAAATCATTCAGATCAGCCTAATGAAAATTGGGGACGTGAGCTTTTAGAATTATTCTCAATGGGTGTTGGAAATTATTCAGAAGAAGATATAAAGCAGGCATCACGAGCGTTTACTGGGTGGACTTTTGAACAACCGTTGCCTCTTTATCCTTATGGTAACTATGAAACGAAATTTGTTTTTGATGAATCAGACCATGATTTTGGAGAAAAAACATTTTTAGGACGAACTGGTGCTTTTAACGGAGAAGACATTATAGACATTATTTGTGAAGAAAGAGCTACAGCTTTATTTATTTGTAGACATTTATATAATTTCTTTGTCGAAGATGAGCCACAAATCCCAGCTTGGAACATTGAACCTCCACGAAATCCTGAAGCTATTGATCAGATGATTGATGTATTAATGAGTAATGACGGAGAAATGGTTCCGTTATTGCGATTTGTATTTAACTCTGACTTTTTTAAGGATTCTATGTATAAAAAAGTCAAAAACCCATGTGAGTTAATTGCGGGTACATTAAAACTGACTGGCACTTACGGAGTTATACCTAAACAAGGTGAAGAGGTTGGTAAATTATATGGAATAGGCTCAGTAATGGGTCAAGCATTAATGAATCCTCCCACTGTTGAAGGATGGCATACAGGGCATGAATGGATTGACGGTGGAACTTTGAATGAAAGGGTCAATTTTGCTGTAAATCAATTTAATGACTTATCTGTTCCCGGTTTATCCGATATTATTTCCAGATTAGGAGATAAAGTGAAATCTTCAGATTTGCTAGATAAATGTTTGGAGATTATTGGTCCATTTGAATTAGGTAAACAAGCATATGATGCATTGAATGAATATGCAGACGCTGTTGGAGATTTAGATCTAAGCAGTGACGTATTAAGAGAAGAGAATATGGAGAACATTGCTCGAATGGTTCAATTGATACTTTCAACTCGGGAATATCAATTCGCATAGCATAAAAGGGGAATAGAAATGACAACAGTAACTAAAAAAGATCCAGTATTTGTAGTTGTTCAATTATCAGGTGGTAATGATTTTATGAACACTTTGGTTCCTTATAGCAATCATAGGTATTATGACAACAGAAAGTTTTTAAATATTGCCCCTGAGGATGTATTACCTCTAGACAACACTCTTGGATGGCATCCTGAAATGGCTCCATTCAAAGAATTGTATGACAGAGGAATGGTTGCAGTTGTCCAAGGAATTGGATATCCAGATTCGAACAGAAGTCATTTTAGGGGCATGGATATTATGCATACTTGTACTCCTCATGAAATTTCAACTGTTGGTTGGTTGGGTTCTGTACTTGAGCAATTGGATCCGGGAAAAGAAAATCCACTTACTGGTGTTAATTTTGGTGTTGGACTTCCTAGAGCAATGTCAAAAGCTGGGATTCCAGTTACTAGTGTTTCTAATTTGGATGAGTATGGATTGATGAGTGGTTTGGCTGCTGAAGATCAACGAGACAAAGCTTTGAAAATATTTAAAGATATGTATGCACAAGCTATAGGCTCAGGTCCTGTGATGGATTACTTGTCACGAACAGGAAGTGACGTAATCAGTGGTGCAGATTTGATAAAAGTAGCTCCTGAAAAATATGAATCAACTGTTGAATATGGGGATAGCCAAATAGCAAAATCATTGAGAGATGTAGCTAGAGTTCATACAGCAGATTTAGGTACTCGAGTTTTTTATACTCAACAAGGTGGATATGATACTCATGCTAACCAATTGCCTACTCAGCCTGGATTATTTAGAGACCTTTCAAGGGCTGTAAATGACTTTTTTGCTGATTTAGAAGAACATGATGCAGATGATAATGTTGTAATGTTAATTTTTTCAGAGTTTGGTCGACGAATTTCTGATAACGGTTCTGGAACAGATCATGGTTCTGGTGGAGGAGCATATTTAGTTGGAAAGCCTGTTGTAGGTGGATTATATTCTGAATATCCTTCTCTTGAACCAGATAAATGGGCAAAAGGTGAAGACCTAGAGCATTCTATCGATTTCAGGGGAATTTACGGAACAGTCTTAGAGCAATGGTTAGGATTAGAAGCCTCTCCAATCGTATATGGAAATTTCGAACAAATTCATCCTTTTAAAAATAGTTAAGGAGTTTTTTATGACTACCACTTCAATTCCATATGATTTATTAAGATCAGGGTTTCCTTATTACATGACACTTGGACAACGTAGAGTAACTACTGCTCCTGTGGATATTGGTTTTGGTAAAGAAAACATTTATGTTCTTACTAAAGGTGGATTAGGTACTCAAATAAGAGTTTTAAATTGGGAAGATGAAAACTTAGGTGTTCGTGGTGGTACAGATTTATTTCAATGGCCTGCTGGATTACTAGTGGATGAAGAAGAAAATTTATATGTTTCTGATGAAGCCAAAGATTGTTTAGTAATTATGAACAAAGATGGTGAGCATATTGAAACTTGGGGAGAATCAGGGTCTGAAGAAGGTCAATTGAATCGACCTTCTAGTTTGGCATTTGATTTAGAGGGGAATATTTTTATTTCTGACACCATGAACCATAGGGTTCAGAAATTTACTAGAGATGGGAAATTTTTACTATCCATCGGAGAACATGGTATTGGCGATGGGCAATTTGATATGCCATGGGGTATTAGTGTGGATCAACTTGGAAATTTGTACGTGGCTGATTGGAGAAATGATCGAATACAAAAATTTGACCAAGAAGGTAATTTCATAATTTCTTTAGGAAGTTCAGGATCTGAAAAAGGTCAATTTAAAAGACCAACGTCTGTCACTGTGGACAATCACGGAGATATTTATGTCAGTGATGCCGAGAATGATCGAGTGCAGTTATTTAATAAAGATTTGAAATATATTCAAAGCTTCCACGGTAATGCTACTTTGTCACCATCTGGACAACAATATATTTTGGCTAATGCCGTTACATTGAGATTGAGATCAATGGCTGATTTTGAAAAAACTCAGAGATTAGATGCTCCGATGATGGTAAAAGTAGATGATGAGTTCAGGCTTTTCATTTTAGATTATGGAAATCATCGAATACAGATTTATAAAAAAGATGCTGTTGAGTTATCTAAGGAGCAAATTGCACCTGAAATGCGAAATCCCATTTTATTTACTACTTAATTAAAAGTGGATTTGTCTATTCTTTTAGATCGAATAAATTCAGCATAATCTAATACAGAGTTGAGTTCGTCATCTGTAAGATCGTTCAATTTTTCTAGCCTGTGTAAGTTATAACTGTTTTTAGAGTCAATATAGTTCGCTAGTACAGCTAATTTGGCATAGGGTAATTCAAGAAGAGAAGAGATTTTGTGTAAGGTTTCAACGGTGGGTTGAATGTTGCCACTTTCTAAATGTGTGGCGTAACTGTTGCTCATTCCTAGAAGTCCAGATAGTTTTCTTTGAGATAATCCTAGATCTTTACGTGCTGAAGAAACTAAGTTTGCTAAATCAGAATAAGGTTTATTTTCATTCATTTGAGTGTAAGTGCTAAATAGTATTATTCGTTAGCCTACCACATTTCTAGATCTGAAATCTTCAATTTGCATTTCCGAATAGCCTAATTCTTGTAAAACTTCATTTGTATGTTCACCGTGAGCAGGTGCTGGAAGATCTAATTTGCCTGGAGTTCTAGAGAACTGGAATGGAAGTCCCTGTAATTTGATACGACCTATATTAAACGAATCTACTTCTGTCGAAATACCAATAGCATGTGCTTGTGGATCGTCATGTAAAGTTCGGATGATTTTATTTGGCGCACACATGATTTCTGATTGTTGTAATAGTTTGATCCATGAGTCCACAGTAGCAGTTTTAAATTTTTCTTCTAGGATTTGATTAATTTTGCTGTCATTGGCATATCTTAAATTAGAATCTTTGAATTCTATTAAATTTGGAAGATTTAATACATTAGATAATTTTTCCCAATCAATATCTTTCCTACAGGAAAGAAATATCCAGCCATCGCTAGTTTCATATAGCCTATAGTCACAAGATTGTCCTAAGGTTCCTAAGCGTTTTTGTTCTTCTTTGTTTGGATATGAGAAATATTCTGCTGCTTGATAAGCAAATGAGGAATTGACTAGAGAAATTTCTAAGTTTTGGCCTACTCCATGAACTTCTCTGTAGTATAGTGCTGCTACAATCCCATAAGCCGAGAGAATCGCTGAAGAATAATCTGATGCCGCAATTCTTAGGAATACAGGAGGTCCATCTCCTCCTTGGTTTCTCATCAACCCACTTTGAGCTTGAATTAGTGGATCAAATGCTGGGTAGTTACTGTATGGACCTGATAATCCATATCCGTTTACGGTGGAGTAAATTATTTTGGGATTAATTTTTGTTAGGCTTTCGTAATCAACACCTAACTTTTTTGCAATTCCACCCCTGTAATTTTCCGTAACCACATCCGCCTCTTCTAATAATTGGTGGAAAATTTTCATTCCTTCAGGAGTTTTAAGATTAAATATTGCACCTCGTTTTCCTTGGTTCCATCCTTGAAATGCGGCGCTATTTTGCCTGAATCCATCACCAGCAAAAGATTCAACTTTTAATACTTCTGCACCAAGGTCAGAAAGCATTGTAGTTCCATAAGCTCCTGCTATATATCCAGTGAGATCTAGAACTTTTATTCCATCTAGAGGGTGAGAAAGCTTAATGTTTTTCCCAGTTTTATTGATAGGTTTTAATTGATTTAAAATTTGGTTGTGCTCTCCAAATAAAGGTGCAGCACCTTGTGGTTCTGCAGGTGATTTATACATTTTTATTGGAGGGGCAGGCTGAATAGTTTTTCCTAATTTTGGATCTTCAATTTCTAGCAAATTTTGATTGTAAATTACTTGTGGATGCGATTTGTACCATTCTCTTGTTTCAGCAGGGCCACATGGAATATCGTTTTCTCTTAAGTGGTTGACCCAATGTTCTCTAGTATTAGATGCAAAAATAGGTTCTAAGATATTTGAAAGATCGTCCCAGCGTTCTAATGCTATCCCCCATGGTGCATTTGCAAATCTTTCATCGTCTATTAATTCATACAACTCTAAAGCTATACAAAGTTTGTTCCAAAAAACATTATTTCCGCATGCCATGAATAACCAAGAGTCACTACATTCATAGAGTCTGTATATGGGTAATCCTTTGGCTGGGCGGGAATTCCTTGGAGGAGTAGTGATGTCGTCACCTATGATAAAGCTTGTGGCTTGCATAGCTCCTGATCCAGCGTACATCGGGACTTCTACTTTTTGTCCTTTACCGCTAGATTCTCTTTCTAATAGTGCAGCTGATATTGCTAATGATGCTGTAAATGCTGTTCCATAATCTACAAATGGAACTTGTACATAAATGGGGGAACCTACTTCCCCTCCTTGTCCTTCGTGAATACCTGTGTAAGTTCCTACAGTTCCATCATCTCCTGGAATATTGGCCATTGGGCCTGAATCTCCATAAGGAGGGATAGAGCAATATATTAGATAGGGATTTTCCTTTTTAATTTGATCGTAGTCTAATTTTAAATTTTTTGCGTTGTCAATTAGGCGAGTGGAAATTAGCACATCAGCAGATTTTATTAAATCGTGTAGTTCATTTCTTTTGGATTGATCAGTTACATCAAGTGAGATACTTTTTTTACCTCTGTTGAAAAATCTATCATTTGGATCTGTAGTATTTTCTTCAGATTCAATTTTTATTACTTCTGCGCCCATATCGCATAGAAGTAAAGCTGTATAGCTGCCAACAGTGTTTTGGCTTAAATCTAATATTCTGATGCCTGAGAATGGACTAGTCACTATATGCTCCGATTGTATAAGGTCGGATTCTACCACTTTATTTGTAGCATGTTTTGTTGTTATATGCAGAATTAACCTAGTCTAGCCAAAACTGACATTTATATATTAGCTTTGGCTAGACTATTGGGACACGTTTTTAGCGTCGGAATAATTTATTATTCAGGTTGATTCTCTTTTTGTATTGTAGTTAATATACCGACTATTAATGTCGTTAGAAACATTCCCATCCAGCCTACAATTGCTAAGATCTCAACGTTAAGCATCATATCGATGAAAGCACATAACGATGTGATAATAAATAGTGCTCCAATAATTCCTTTATACTTTTTTAGCATAATTAGTGATATTCCTAAAATAAATGTTCCGATTATTAGCAACATTCCGCCCATTTCGAACATAGTAGAAGAAGCTATTATTGTTGCTCCAACATCATTTCCAAATTTTTCAGCTGCATCTATTGCTGATAGCCATGAGCCCATAAATACGACCCATATCGGTACAACAAGTAGAAGTAATAACCCACTTATTTCTGCCAATTGATTGCTTACGGTATTATCACCTTTTAATGACTTTGCTAGAAAATAAAGTCCAGTGAACATAAGTATGACTCCAAAAATCTGAAGGATTGAACCAATTGTAACTAGATCTTTGTCAGCTAATATTCCCACAATAGCCTGGGATGGTGGAATACTTTCTGTGTCTGGAACCAAACCTGAAATCCAAACACCCATAGTTAGAATTGGACCCAATATCAACATAATACCTATAACTTTTGAATTCATTATTAACCTCCTTAATATTGTCTATATCATTTCATAATGACATCGGCGTATCTATATATTTTTAGTGATGTTTTTTAATGATTGATAGTGGGATTTATTTTGTTTTAAAGAGTTGAGTTTCAGGTTAGTTATATAAGATCATCGTGTTCTGAGACCTGACCATAGAGCGAAAGGTATGCTCCAAACTAGACCACCTAATAACCCCAACATAGAAAATTGCCAGAATGGTTCTGAACCAGACGAACCAAATACTGCGCCTAAAGTGGGGATTAACAAAGTTAGGTACGTTATAGGCAACAGAATAATAAATTTCACTTTAGTTGTTATGAAAAAAGCTACTGTAACAAGAACCGGAACACTCAAGGCGACACCCAATTCCCATAAATCTAAATTTGAGTCTTTCGTTAGTATGTTATTAACAAAAATGAAAACAGAACTGGTTATACAGCCTGCAAAGCTTCCAAGTAGTAAGATTTTAATTACTTTCCACCCATTCATGAGTTCATAATACCAATACTGAATCAAAATAGTTTTTTCTAAATACTGTTTCAAACGTTTAAATAAGTCTAATTTTCAGTACACTTAACACATTGTTTTTAAATTATTAGACTCATTAACTGGTGTAATTGGAGGAATATTATGTACATTATCGATATTTCGACCTTAAAAAAAGAAGGTGAATTTGGATCTAAAGAATGGGGTGAGGCCTGCGCTGCTGCAGCTGTAAAAATTCTTAAGGCCGCTGACTTGCCTGTTGATTTTGAATGGGCCTTCACTGAACGCTATACCTATCCCCCAGATCGATTAATGAAAAATGGGCGCACACAATGTGGTTACTACATCATGGTTAAGAATGGTGAAATAACTGGTGGTGACGGAGAACCAGAGGCAGCGCTTGCGATTCCTGGCTTTCACATACGTGCACGCTGGGCTGCATTGTGTAACCAGTCTGGTGCTTTTTATGGTGCTGAAGGGAAATTAAAGCGCGCTGAAGGTGAAGCTTTAATGCGTGAGGCAATTGAGAAATATCTTGGGAATGAAGACCCATACGGTGAAATGCAGCCTTCAGAATTGTATTTTCCTGAAACTGTACGTGGCCCATTGATGGCAGGGTCAGAGGAAGGTAATGGACTTCACAATATCGCTGCGTCTATGCAGATACCATCTCCAGAGTTTGCTGATTTTCCAGTGACTGAGATGCTGGTTCCAATTTTTAATGAGATGAGTGAAGATCAAAAGAAGTCATTTATCAACCTGCTTGGCATCGATATCTAATCTAACAAATCTTGATGATTGGATCGCTTAAAAGATAAGGGGTAGTATTATTCTATAATTGAGATTTAGCGGCTGCTTATCATAAAGGAGATTTAAATGGCTAAAGGTCAAAATGCTAAAAAAGAAGAAAGAAAACCAAAAAAACGTAAGGAGAAAAAGCCTTATGGTGGGAAAGTCTTGGATTCAAAAAAATCCTAAAGACTTTAGGTTCGTTTCCCAGTTGCCATATTTATTCTCGGCAAACAAAGCCAATTGCTCACAGTTATAGCTATCTATGTCAAAGTAATAATTAGGTTATTTAATTAGTTGTTTAAGAAACTCTAATCGGAATTATCACAACTGGGAATGTATCGAACGAGTCGCTAAAAGAGTCCGCATCCAGATCTAAGTCAGATTGTAAACGGGAGAAGACCTTGGAATGCAGAAATTAAAGTTAGCTATGAGGAGCTTTCTGCAACCACTTCTCAAAATAGAGGGAGTCTTCCATTTTTACCCCATCAATGAATAGTGCCGACAAAATAGCATATACAGGAACGAAAACCTGTATAATACCCACTCATCATGTGGGGCTGTAGCTCATTTGGGAGAGCGCTTCAATGGCATTGAAGAGGTAGAGAGTTCGATTCTCTCCAGCTCCACCACCATCATTATTAGGCACAATTTTCTTATTACTAATGCTTCTGATATATTACGGCCATCTGAAACTATGCGATTTAAATACGATCAAATTAATTCAATCAGGTTGAAATGATGGTAGTCTCTGATAAACAAGAATATGAATTGAGAGCTCACCTACTAAGAAGAGCGGGGTTTGGTTGTAGTAAGAAAGAACTACAACACTATATGCGAAATTCATATGAAGATACCGTCGAATATCTTCTCAAACCCAATTTTAATGACTGGATGGGTGATCATCTAGTAAGAAGGTTTGACCCAGAAGCTTCAGGAATGATTAATGCCCCAGGAGCATCTCGCAACTGGTTATACAGGATGATCAGCACTGCTAATCCGTTAACAGAAAAAATTCCGTTGCTATGGCATAGCATTTTCGCTACAGGAGTTCCAAAAGTAATTAATGGAAGGGTCTTGTTTGATCAGATAAATATGCTCCGAAAATATGGGACAGGTAGACTTGATGATCTTCTGCTACAACTCTCAAAAGATCCTGCAATGATTATTTGGTTAGATAATCAAGAAAACCATAAAGATGCAATGAATGAAAATTGGGGGCGTGAGCTGCTTGAACTATTTTCAATGGGAGTGGGAAATTACACCGAAGAAGATGTAAAGGAGTGTGCTAGAGCATTTACAGGATGGACTATAGGAAATACTGAATACATGATGGTCAGGGCTAAAAGAGATTCAGACTGGCCTTATGGAAGAATCGCCTACCATTTTCAATATCGAGAGGATGATCATGACACATCAGAAAGAACTTTTTTGGGGCAAACAGGAAATTTTAACGGTGAGGACATAATCCGAATAATATGTGAACAGGAAAGTACTGCTAAATTCATTTCAAGACACTTATATCATTTTTTTGTAGCAGATGAATTGCCTGTTCCTTCATGGGGAACTGTTGAACCAAGAGATCCTGAAGCCATTGATCAACTTGTAAAAGCATATTTTGATTCAAATCACAACATAACTGATATGTTGAGAATCCTGTTTAACTCAGACTTTTTTAAATCAAGGGATATACGATATCAAAAAGTAAAAGGCCCGGCAGAATTCGCATCAACAGTTATAAAGCTTAGTGGTCAATTTGAAATACCTGACAGAGAAATGATTCCTAAATATCAACAGATCGTATGGATGGGTCAAGAGTTAAGCAATCCATCAAGTGTAGAAGGATGGCATGAAGGTAAAGAATGGGTTGATACTGGAACTTTAGTAGAAAGAATTAACTTTGCTTCTGAGCAACTCGGAGATTATCAAAAACCTGGAATCCAGAAAATAGTTGACACATTAATGCTGGAAAATACTGATTTGATTTCTGAAGAGGAAATAATTGAACAATGCCTTGAGCATCTTGGTTATCTAGAGATTTCAAATGAAACGCGAGATGTTTTAGTCGAATATGCGAAAGAAATTGATAATCCAGTTAAGAAAATTACTGGGATAATTCGCCTAATAACAACCTCCAAGGAATTTCAATTGGCCTAATCGACGGATTTAATAATGACTCTATTAAGTGAATATAAATGATCGAATACATGCTCACTTTAGGAATTGTAGCCATGGAAGGCAGAGGGTTTGAATATCCAACCGATAGTGTAATGGCTCCTAACGGTCGCATATATGTCCCAAATAAGTCTAGAAACTTTGGAGAGCGAGGAGTTAGAGTAACTGCACTCAGTTTAGAAAGTGAATTTTATGGAACATTTGCAACTTACGGTACTTCTGAAGGAAAACTACAATCGCCTTCATCTATTGCTGCTACAGAAGATGGAAAATTACTGGTCTGTGATGATTATACTCACACAATAAACTTATTTGACTTAGATGGTTCATTTTTGACTAGCTGGGGAAGTCATGGAGTAGGAATAAAAGAGATTAATGGCCCTTCAGGAATAGCTATAGATCGAGACAATAACGTTTACATATCAGACACCAGAAATCATCGAATTCAGAAATTTAATATTGAAGGTGTTCATCTAGACACTTTTGGTAAACAAGGTCAATCTAGGGGCGAGTTCGAGCTACCATGGGGAATATCAATGACACCAAACAATACTTTATGCATTGCAGACTGGGGCAATAACCGTATACAAGAATTAACCTTAGAAGGTGAAGTTTTATCGGTCATAGACAATGAATCCAACCCCAGTTATGAACTGAAATATCCTTCAAGTGCTGTTATAGATGATGATAGGACAATTTATATAGCAGACTGGGGGAATGAAAGAGTCAAAATTATTAATCATAAGGGAGTTATGGTTCAAAATTTGAGAGGAGAGGCTACTGTTTCTAAGTGGGCAGGAGAATTTTTGAGCAATAATGCTGAAGAAAATGATGCTCGTCTTTCTGCAAACATGGAAATAGACTTAGATTTTCTTGATGATAATGATCCTCATAGTGAATCGGCTCATATTGAAAAGTACTTCTGGTCTCCAGTTTCAATTAAACTAGATGACGAAAATCGAGTCTATATTACTGAAGCCAATCGCCACCGCATACAGGTATACCAACAAGCATAGTTTTGTTTCGGAATACTATTCAATCGAATAAAGAATATTTATCCGATTTATTGAAAAAGTCTTCTAATTATTTGATCTAAATTGATTCTTTTTCAATTCTTCTAATCTTGAATCATAAATTTCTTGAGGACTATTTATAATTTAATCATTTTTTCTGATTATAAAGTATCTCTTTGACTGCAGATCTTATTTCTTCTAATTCATCATTTTTTTAGATCGAGCGCTTATAGGTATACCCTTATTAATTTTGTTAGACCACCCCATACCGATGTGCATAGGAAATGAAGTCATAAACACAGTAACGAGAAACCACCCTCCTTCGTCATACCAGTCCGATAACCAAGGCATTCCTGTCTCATGTAAGAATATAAACACCCCACAGAGTGCACATAATATTCCATGGAGTACTAAATATTTATTTAATATTTTGTACTGTTTTTTCATTTAAATAATTCCAATCTAATTCGTAACCTATTCCGGGTAATTTGGTGGCTTTTATAGAACCTTCATTATTTACTGTTATGTCATCTTTTAATCCAAATTGATGTGCTTCTGTCGGCATCCAATATTCGTAAAAATCACAATTTTTTACAGAATATATGACATGTAAGTTGGCTATGTTCAGTATTGAATTCCCTGCCGTTCCGATTTCGCAGTTATATCCAAAAGCTTCAGCTGCTGAGCATAATTTTTTTAGACCAGTTATGCCTAACTTTGATGCTGAACCTCTTATGAGTCTATTTGACTTAGTTCTAATGGCATTGGCCCCCCAAAAAAATTGGTTGTCTGATTGGTCACTCATGCATAGGGGTGTTTTTAATCTTTTGGATAATTCTGATATTGCATCTATGTCATTGTGAGAAACAGGATCTTCATACCAGTAGAAATTATTATCATCTAAGGCTTGTCCTATGTCATATGCTTTTCTATAGTCATATCCACAATTTGGGTCAAACATTAGTTTTATGTCTGGACCAACACTTTTCCTAACTTCATTAACCATTTCTATAGTATTTTTAGTATCCATTACTCCAGGGTGAATTTTGTAAGCTTTAAATCCGCTATTTATGATTTCTGCCGCTTCTTTTACATAACCTTTGTAATCAATATGTCTTGGTGGGTATGTTGCGTATGCATCAATGGAATCACGTTGTGATCCCAGTAGCTCATATATAGGCATATTGGCTGCTTTTCCTGCTATGTCCCACAAAGCTACATCTACTGCTGCCCAAGCTCCTATTTTCAAACCCTTTCGTGAAGATAGTATTTGTACCCTACTCCATAGAAATTCTCTTTTTGATACATCCATTCCTAGTAATTCAGGTTTTAAAGTTTTGATTATGGAGCTGTAAAGACCAGATCCTCCGTTACGAAATTCTCCTATAAAACAATTACCTTCTATTCCGTTATCTGTAATTATTCTTAGAACTCCCTGATCAACTTTTCCAGCAAATCTCCCTAGATCTGAATCTAATCCAGTATCAGGTGTTTCACGTTCAATTACATCGATACTAACTTCAGCTATTTTCATTTTTTTAAGCATCCTTTCATAATGGATTTGATTATAAGGATTTTTTGATAATCATGATAATTTTTGTTTATAGTGTGTTTTTATATAGTTGCGTTTAATGTTTTTAATGTTGCTTAAATAGTATTTTATATAATTATTTTAGCTTTTAGTGTTGCTTATATTTTGAGTTGAAGGTTGCTCGAAATAAGTGTTAGATGGCTTCCAAATTTGCTCCATTATTGAATTCATGTCCTCGTCTTCGTGGTCAAAAGTGATTAAATTTGAGTCTCTGTTAAATATAATTTTGTATTTTTCAGTTTGGGCACATTTGATTGCTAATCTGGGAAGTTCCATGGATACAGAATCCCAGTCTGTTTTCATGTAGCTCAATCTCCACATCCATTTAGCTTCTCTTCCAGTAGGTAGTTTATTGAAACTAACAGGGGGTGCGTCCAAAATTTTCATGATTCTTGTTGAATCTTGCCAAGGGATTTCGTATAAGCTGAGTTTGTGAAGTCTGAAAGCCTTATCTTGCTCTATTATGTCTCTGGGGATCTGTTTAAATTCTTTTACCCAATTGGCAACAGTGCTTATTGTTACAACAGATCCACCGCTTCTTAACGTTCTGCCCCAATGACTTTCAATGCTTTTGTGTATGTTGTCTGTATGCGCGGAGTTTCGCGCATACAATTCGTAAGCGTGTAGCTTTTGTCCGTATGCGATATGTCCTCTTTTTGGCATGCGTATTACTCCAAATTAATAAAGAAGAATAGCACAAAACAGAACATATGTACTAATATTTAATTGGCTTTATTCCTTTAATTTATTGACCATTTTCATGTCTAATTCAACTCCAAGACCTGGTCCGTTTGGAACTTCTAATAATCCGTTTTTAATCTTTAAAGGTTCTTTTAAAATCGGATATTCATCTCTTATAGAAATGTTCTCAATATTGTATTCCTGTGCATAAGGAACAATCGATGATGAGGCTACAAAATGCGCATGAGCTACCGTGCTAATTGTTGGTTGAGTATTGTGACATGTAATTGGTATGCCAAATGACTCAGCTAAATTTGCTATCTTTATAAATGTAGTAAAACCTGGAGTTTTAACAATATCTGGTTGAATGATGTCTACTTTACCCTTGATTATTAAATCTCTGTATTCGTAAAGACTGTATATCATTTCACCTGAAGCTATAGGAATAGTTAAAGCATCTGCTACTTCTGATAAGCCTTGCAAGTCATAGTGAGGTCTTGGTTCTTCAAAATGAAAGACGTTTAGTTCTTCTAGTTGCTTTCCAATTTCTATGCTTTTATGTACAGAATAAGCACCATTTACATCAACCAATATGTCTACATTGTCTCCAACAGCTTTCCGTACTTCTGTTACTGTTTTTATTGTTTGATCTGCAGGGTCATCAATTTTGCCTGGTACAGCGCTATGTAATTTGTATGCACTGTAACCTTGTTCGACTAACGATACGGCACGTTTTGCTTCTTCTAACGGCGTCATATCTCGTTTCATTGAACTAGCATAAACTGGTACCTGGTCTTTGATTTTTCCTCCTAGTAAAGCATGTATCGGTAAATTTAATGCTTTGCCTTTAATGTCCCAAAGTGCGATATCAAGACCTGCAATTCCTATCCAGATTGCACCCCCGATTTCAAGAGCGTTACCTGCTTTTGCCATATCTTTAAATCGATTTTCTGTATCTAAAGGGTTTTTCCCAATGAGAGATGGAGCTAAAAGTGTTTCAATTACTGTTTTTGTAACACTTGGTTGTCGTCTAAAACATTCTCCAATTCCAGTTATTCCTTCATCTGTATGAACTAAGACAAAAGGGAAAGATTTATCTAATACTAAATACTCTATAGATGTAATTTTCATTGAATTTTCTCCAAATTGATTATTTGAACAGTTGGATTTCATTTGTTGTGAGAGTTATCATATGACTTCCCTAAAATTCTTGGAATCAAGAGAATAAATTTTATGTTAGATAGATTATCTTCTTTAGAAGAAAAATACGAAGAACTGGATAAGTTATTAGCTGATCCAGAAGTTGTGATGGATTACACCAAAGTTCAGCAATATGCCAAAGAGCAGGCAGCTATGCGTGAGGTTGTTGAATTAGCTAGAGCATATAGATCTGTAACTGAAGATTTACGAGAAGTAACAGATATGGTTCACAATGAAAATGATCCAGATTTGCTGGCTATGGCTAAAGAAGAACAAGAGGCTTTACAGACAAAACACGATCAGGTTGAAGCAGACTTGAAACTAGCTCTAGTTCCTTCTGATCCTAATGATGATAAGAATGTAATTATTGAAATACGGGCTGGGACAGGCGGTGAAGAAGCTGGCCTTTTTGCATCTAATTTGTTTCGAATGTATTCGAGGTTAGCCCAACGTCTTGAATGGAAATTAGAAGTAATTGATACGAAACAAACAGGTATTGGCGGTATTAAAGAAGTAACTTTTCAAGTAAATGGTGACCAAGCCTACAGCAAATTAAAACATGAAAGTGGTGTTCATCGGGTTCAGCGTGTACCGGCTACTGAGTCTAGTGGCCGAATTCATACATCTGCAGCAACAGTTGCTGTTTTACCCGAAGCGGAGGAAGTGGATGTAGAGCTTGCTTCCGAGGATCTTCAGATAGATGTTTATCATGCTAGTGGTCATGGGGGTCAAAATGTTCAGAAAGTTGCTACTGCAATTCGAATTACTCATATTCCTTCAGGTTTGGTGACAACTTGTCAGGATGAAAGATCTCAGCATAAAAATAAAGAGAAAGCTTTGGCAGTTCTTAGATCTAGATTATTGGCACAAGAGATAGCAAAACAACAACAAGAAATTACAGATTCCAGAAGATCAATGGTTGGTTCTGGAGATAGGTCGGAAAGAGTTAGAACCTATAACTTTCCTCAAGGCAGGATTACGGATCATAGAATTAATTTGACTAGCTACAACCTAGAACAAGTACTTGATGGCGATTTACTGGAGTTTATTGAGGCATTGGTACAAGAAGAACAGGCCTATAAATTAGAAAATTCAGGTTTATGAAAATAAAGGATAATTTAAATATTTCAGGTGAACTGTTAATGAAAAGTGGTTCTCCAGATTCCCGCCTAGAGGCTGAAATTTTATTAAGACATGTGTTGAAGATTGATAGAGCTACTATGTTTTCTAACTTAGAAAATGTTTTAGACAATAAACAAGAAAATGATATTGCTGAATTAGTTCAAAGAAGACTTGCTAACGAACCCCTTTCTTATATCACTGGAACTAGAGAATTTTATTCACTTGATTTTCAAATAACCTCTGATGTTTTAATTCCTAGGCAGGAAACAGAAACATTGGTTGATGAGGTAATTAAAATATCTAAAGAAAATCCTTTAAAAATAGTTGATGTAGGAACAGGCAGTGGGGCTATAGCAATCGCTTTAGCGGTGAATTTACCGCTGGCGAAAATTATTGCTACAGATATTAGTGTTGATGCGTTACATGTGGCTGAAAGTAATACAAAAATGAATGACGTGTTTAGCAGGATTAATTTTAAACAGGGTAATTTATTAGATGTATTAGATGAGAAGGTAGATGTCATAGTTTCGAATCCACCTTATATTCCTAGTAATCAAATAGAACACTTACAGCCGGAAGTAAAAAAAGAGCCACATATAGCTTTAGATGGTGGTAGTGATGGCCTTGAATACATTAGACAATTAATTGGGAATTGTTCAGAGAATTTAAATGATAATGGACATATATTCATAGAAATAGACCCATCTCAATCAGAAGAAGTATTGGAAATTGCAGATACACATTTTCCGGATGCTATAACTGCCATAATTAAAGATTTATCTCAGGACAATAGAGTTTTATCTATACATTTAACTTGAAAAGTTAAGATAACCCCAATTGATAATGTTTCCCTTCTGTTTTAATTGATGGAGCTACAATTACTTCAGCTTCATGCATTTCCTGAATGTTTAAAGCTCCAACCATTCCCATACATGCTTTTAAAGCTCCAATAAGGTTTTGAGTACCGTCTGATACTGATGAAGGACCATAAAATAGTTGTTCTAGGGACCCTTTTGTTCCAACTTCAACCCTAGTTCCTCTAGGTAATGCAGGATGAGGGCTAGCCATTCCCCAGTTGACCCCTTTTCCAGGTGCTTCAGTAGATTGAGCTAATGGAGTGCCAATCATTACAGCATCAGCTCCAGATGCGATAGCTTTACATAATTCGCCACCCGTTCTGATGCCACCATCAGTAATAATTGGAACATAACGTCCAGTTTTATGTTGATAGTCATCTCTTGCTTGAGCACAGTCCATAGTAGCTGTTACTTGAGGAATGCCAACTCCCGTTACCTCTCGAGTTGTACATGCAGCCCCAGGACCTACTCCTACTAGTACACCGTGTATTCCTGTTTCCATAATTTCCATAGCCACTTCGTACCCTACACAGTTACCCACCAATATTGGGACATCAACCATTTTTAGTAATTCTGGAAATTGAAGACCTTGCACACTGTTAGATGAGTGTCTTGCAGTAGTAACAGTAGATTGAACAACTAATATATCTGCACCAGCTTCAACTGCTAGTGGAGATAATTTTTTAGTCGCTGCAGGTGTAACAGAGACTGCACAAACAGAACCAGTAGCTTTAATTTCTTTAATTCTTTTTTCAATTAAATCTTCTCTTAGTGGAGAGGAGTAAATTTTTTGCATTACAGAAGTCACTTCAGATTTAGGAGTCTGAGAAATTTCGTCAATTGCTTCTTGAGGGTTATCGTATCTTGAGTGGACGCCTTCCAAATTCATTACGCTGAGGGCACCTTGCTTATGCATTGCTCCAGCAAAACTTGGACTAGCAACTGCATCCATAGCAGAGCCCATGATAGGAATATTTATTGAAATTTCACCAACCGTAAAACTAGTGTCGGTCATTTCAGGGTTGACGGTAATTACACCGGGAGAAATAGCCACTTCATCAAATCCGTACGTTCTTCTTAATTCTCGAAATTTAACCATTTGTTTTTTCTCCATTAAGAACAATAAAATGATATGCAAAAAGTGATCTTATTGTTACCTCAGTGTGCTGTCAACTTCGGTTGAATCAAGATATAAATTGATTAAAGGTTAAAAAATAATGGCTGATATTGAAAATCAAATAAAAGAATTTGCTAAATCAATTGGTTTTGATGAAGTGGCTATTACTGATGCCAGTCCATTTTTAAATGATGAGAAAGCTGCTCTTGAACGAATTCGTTCAGGAAAAATGGATGGATTGTCTTGGTATACAGAAGAAAGAGTTAAAAAAATGAATCACCCAGAAATTCTTTTACCAGGTGCCAAATCGATTATTTCACTTTTGACGAGTTATCTTGGTGATGAGCCTGATTCCACAAATTCTTTGAAAGGAAAAATGGCTAGATATAGCTGGGGAGATGATTATCATAATGTGATCAAAAAAAGATTGAAAATTTTATGTGAAAAACTACCTGATATATTAAATACAGAGGTGAATACTAGAACTTTTGTTGATGATGGTCCTATGAATGATAGGGCAGCAGCTAGAAGGTCCGGACTGGGTTGGGTTGGTAAAAATACCAACATTTTGAATGGGAAATACGGTTCTTGGTTTTTTTTGTCGCAGGTGATTTTGGATGTTGATTTAACTAATGATTCTCCTTTAAATAAAACTTGTGGAAGTTGTGTTCGTTGTATTGATGCGTGTCCTACTGGTGCTATAAATGATTCATATGAAATTGATAATCAAAAATGTATTAGCTATTTAACTATAGAGTTAAAAGGAAACATTCCTGTTGATTTAAGACCCTTAATGGGTGATTGGGTTTTTGGATGTGATATTTGTCAGGATGTTTGTCCAGTAAATAGAAAAGCTCAAAAAGGAAGTTCGATTGAATTTCGACAGAGACCAGGATTTTCAACACCAGATTTAATTCAAATATTAGAAATGGATCAAGCTGAATTTAGTAAAACTTATAAAAATAGTCCTGTTAAGCGTACAAAATTAATTGGATTAAAAAGAAATGCTTGTGTTGCTCTGGGCAATAATAAAAATCCTGATGCTGTTCAGCCTTTGAATGAAATTTTAATGAATGAAAATAATTTGCTTAAATCACATGCAGCTTGGGCTCTTGGACAAATTGGGGGTATTGATGCGGTCAATTATTTAAAGCAAGCTTTAGAAAATGAAAAAGATGAAGATGTTTTATTAGAAGTAAATTTGGCTATTGGTTTCTGTGAAGAGAATCAAAATGTGAGTGTATGAGTAGAGTATTTTTAGTTAATGTTGGATCAAACGCTAGCCATAGTTTTTGTAGCCCAATTTTTGATGATAGAACATTTGAATTTATTCCTATTCCGGAAGATAGAGATTTAGATCCATTATTTGGAATTCAGTATAAACAATTAAAATCTTTTAATTTTCCTGAAAATGATCTTATGGAATTTATTCCTGAAAGATTTTGGGGTAAAACTATGCACAGTGATCCTGAATTCGACACTTTTACTTATGGAGATAATTGTGAAGTTAATCCTCGAGCTAGTTCTTTAAAAACTGTTCAAAGAGGTGATTTTTTGTTGTTTTTATCAAGATTACAGTCTTGGAGAAATAACAAGTTTCAAAACGAATTTGGTTTTTATTTTATAGGGTATTTGCACATTGATCAGATTATAAAATCAGTGAATTCTTCTTTAGATTCTTTATTGATGGATAGGTTTGCAATTAATGCACATGTTAGACGTGGAATGTCAGATCAAAATTTATGGGATAAGTTCTGGTTGTTTGGTGGCTCTTCTTGGTCTAAAAGATTTAATAGAGCTGTTCCAGTTACCAGAGAACTATGTGACCAAGTTTTTTTAACATCACAAGGTTTAAATTGGAATTGGGACGAGAAAAGATCTGATTTACAAGTAATTGGTTCTTATACACGAACAGTGAGACCTGTAATTGATCAAAGTGATGACACTCAAAAATGTAGATACAGCACGCTGTGGAGTTGGATTAATAAATATTGTGATTAATTTGACTAAGTGGCTTGGCATTTATTGCAAACGCTTGAAAGTTCTAATGAATGGGAATCAACGGATACATTGTAAATTGATTCAATTTTTTTAATTTCTTTTTCAATAGCTTTTTCAAATATGCTGTCAAGTTCAATATCATTAATGGATCCACATGATTTACAAAAAATATGGTGATGGTGATCATCCCCAACACCACTTAAACAAATTACTTTGGTGTTTTCAGGGGTTTGGAATTCATCAACTATGTTTTTATCTTTCAGATCATTGATATTTCTATAAATCGAGGAGACGGCTATTTGTCCGTTTGAAAGCCGAATAATATCTTCAACCGTTAATGGCTTTTTATACATCATCAAAATTATCAGAAGATTAATTCTTGGTTGAGTGAGGGGTACATTAGAATTTTTTAGAATATTTCTGCATTTTTCATACAATTCTTTTTGAGTTTCAGGAGTATTTTTTACAGATAATTCTGTTGATCCGCATATTTTTAGGCATTGCTCGTATATTTTTTTTTCACGATCACTATCAAATGTGAGGTTTTTATCTGAATCGTTTATGTGTGAATCTGTTGACATCAAGCATATAACCTATTATATTTGGGAATGATTCTCATTTGGGAATCAATCTCATTGTAAGGATAATTAAAAATGAAATTAAAATATTTTCTAAACTTTACCATTCTTTGTATATCAATGTTAATTGTTGCGTGTACAACTGCTGACGATAGTTCAGCTAGCGATTCAAATCAAGTGACTGTGGAAGAATCTAGTAAATATTCTGTTATAGCTTCTACGCCCATGATTGGTGAATTTGTAAAACAGGTAGCAAAAGATTCTGTTGATGTGGACATATTAATGCCTTATCAGGTTAATCCTCATAACTTTGAAGCAACTGCAAAAGATGTAATAAAACTTAACAATGCTGATTTAGTATTTTTTGTAGGCATAAAATATGAATCTGCTGGCTTATTAAAACTATTGGAAAATGCTTCTAAATCTGAAGCAGCATTAGTAGAAATAGGATCAAAAGTTGATCCTATTGAATTCAAAGAAGAGGATGATCACGATGATCACGGTGGTCATGAAGGTCATGAAGGTCATGGCCATGGACTGTATGATCCACATTTTTGGTTTGATCCTACTAAAGTCGAATTAGCAGTTAAAGAGATTGCCGCTCAATTAATCAATTTAGATCCTGACAATCAAAATGCTTATCAGTCATCATCTGATGCTTATATTTCAGAATTAAGAGCTTTAGATCAGGAACTAAATGATTTAATTCAATCAGTTCCATCTGATAATCGAAAAATGATAACTACTCACGAAGCTTTGGGTTATTTGGAAGCTCGATACGGTATTGAAATTGTTGGAACTGTAATCCCTTCTTTTTCTACTGAAGAAGGTGTTGCTCCAAAAGATTTGACAGGAGTGATTGAAAAAATAAAAGAACATGACATGAAGATAATGTTTTTAGAATCTGAGTCTCCTTCAAAAGGAGCAGAAGTAGTAGCTCAAGAGACTGGTGTCAGATTAGTTTCAGGTTTATGGGTAGAAACATTAAGGTCTGCTGATGAATCTTATGTAGATTTCTTAAGATCAAATGTCAGCATAATTGTGGACAATTTAAAACAATAGGTAGTAAAAAAATAGTTAGGAGGTATAGCTATGAGTATTCATCAAGAGATTTTAGATGCATTTGAAACATATGTTGCAGAGTCTGGAAATTTTGAGGCAAAGGGAGTTAAAGCTTCCGCAGCTCGAGCACGTAAGGCGCTTGCAGAAATAGGCAAATTATCTAAGTCGAGACGAGCAGAAATTCAAGAAAAGAAGAACAGCTTGTAATAAATTTACCCACATAAAGCCAAGCATATTATGTTTGGGGGGCCATCTCATATAACCCCATTTCCTTGCGACATTGGAATAACATTATGTGAGATGGTCTGATTTGCTACTACGATTTTATACGAGTATATTGACGATATATTTAAAAGAGGTGTTCACTAATGAAAGTAGCTTATGTTTTAAACACTCCCAATGCGGCTAACTATAAAGTTGGCGACATGATTTTGCCTCAGTTAGAAGCGGGCAATCACGGAGTAGATGTTTTGGGAATTTTTTTCTTTGACGACAATGCCTTTATGTTGCGTAAGGGAGATCCAAAAGGAGAAAGGTTAGCTAAAATTGCTAAGGAAAAAGGAATGTTGATTATGATGTGTGATCAATGTGCTATACAAAGAGGCTTAGCAACTGGTGAGGCAGGTGATGCTACACCAAGTGGTGTTGTGGATGGAGTAGCGGTAGGCTGTTTTCCTGACTTGTATGCAGCGTTAGCTCCTAATCCTCCTGATCAAGTCATTTCTTTGTAATGAAAATTATAAATTATGATCGAAGACACATTAAATAATGCCTGTCCTATAGTATCTGAAGGTTGTTGCGTCGAGTTTGGTAATGAATTAATACTTGATGATGTGACATTTTCTGTAACAGAAGGGACTTTAGTTGCTGTAGTTGGCCCCAATGGGGGTGGTAAGACTACATTATTTAATGTGATTTCAGGATTGATTCCTCTTACTCATGGCTCACTCAAAATAAAAGGCTTATCACCTGAAGAATCTCAAGGTGTAATAGGGTATGTTCCTCAAAATGAAAATGTGAATTGGAATTTTTCTCTAACAGCTAGGCAAATTGTTACGATGGGTTTAACAAAAAATAATTCTTTTTTACCACTTACATCTAAAAAAGATAAAGCTTTAATTGAAAGTTCTTTAGATAAAGTTGGATTATTAGACAGGATAGATGATCGTGTTGAAGAAATGTCTGGAGGACAACGCCAACGTGTTTTTATAGCTAAAACTTTGGCACAAGGTGCTGAAGTGTTGTTGCTTGATGAAGCTTTTAGTGGTGTGGATGTAGGATCTCAAGAAGATTTGATCAACGTGTTAAAAAAACTTAGAGATGATGGTAAAACAATTTTAATGGCCACACATGATTTGAATACTCTTTCAGATCGATTTGATGAAGTTTTATGTTTAAACAGGCATTGTTGCGCTTACGGTGATCCGCTAAAAGTGTTTACTCCAGATGTATTACAAGAATTGTATGGATCTCATAGAGCAATGTTTGAAAACCATGCTTTAGGCAATCACGGGCATCAAAATGGGGTTTGAATATTTTCTAGAACCTTTTTCTTATGATTTTATGGTTCGATCTTTAATAGTAGCTATGATGGTTGGAGTGATGTTGCCTTTACTTGGGGCATATGTAATTAATAGAAATATGGAGTTTATGGGGGATGCAATAGCACATGCCAGTTTACCTGGATTAATTATTGGTTTAATTCTGGGAGTTAGTGTTTTTGTAGCTTCGATTCCTTCTTCCGTTTTAATAGCATTACTTATTGGATATTTGATTAATAAATCAAGTCTTGGTGAAGGGACAGCAATTGGAATTATTTTTTCGTCTATGTTTGCATTGGGATTTATTTTATTGTCCATATTTGATCATATTGCTTTGAGTGTTGAAGATGTATTGTTGGGTCAAATTTTAGGGGTATCCGATTTTGATGTGTATATTACTTTGGTTTTGACTGGAATTGTTATAGTGACTTTGCTTGTTTTTCATAAACAATTTTTGTTTTTAGCTTTTGATCCTGTGGGAGCTAAAGTTTCTGGTTTAAATACACAATTATTGAATAATATTTTTTTAATTCTTTTGGCTCTATCAATTATGGGATCTTTGCAATCTGTTGGTATAATCCTGCTGTTAAGTATGTTGATTACGCCAGCAGCTGCAGCTAAGATTGTGATGAAAAACTTTTATGCTTTAATGATTGTAGGTAGCTTATTTGGGGTTATATCCTCAGTGAGTGGATTATATCTTTCTTATTATTTGGATTTACCGTCAGGGCCATCCATGGCTTTATCTGCTACAAGTATTTTCGTAGTTGTTTGGAGTTTAAGGAAAGGCCTAATGTATGGAAAATGAATCTCAAAAAAAACCCTTTTTTTATGGTTGGTGGATTTCTATAGGCGGAGCAGTTGTCATGGCGATGTCTTCAGGAATCAATTTCCATGGTTTTGGAAATTACTTCATTCCATTGGGAAAAGAATTTGGCTGGAGCCGGACTACAGTATCTGCTATTTTTTCATTTGCAAGACTGGAAGCTGGATTTTTAGGCCCATTAGAGGGGTTGTTAATCGATCGAATTGGCCCAAGAAAATTAATGTTGATCGGTATTCCATTAATGGGTTTAGGTTATGTTTTACTCAGTAGAGTTAATGGATTAGTTTCTTTTTTGTTAGTTTTTGTGGGAATTATTTCATTAGGCCAAAGTATGGGCATGGTTGTTCCGACATCTGCAGCAGTAGCCAATTGGTTTAAAAGAAAAAGAGGTTTTGCTTTTGGAATCATGTGGTCTGGAGTTGGTTTTGGAGGTTTAATTGTTCCGGCATTTGGGTGGTCCATAGACGAATATGGTTGGCGTAATGCATCCATAATAGTTGGGATTTTAGTCACAATTATTGGAATGCCAATTGCGACTTTGATGCGACATAAGCCTGAACCGTATGGAATGTTACCTGATGGGGATATTCCTCAAGATGAAAAAGAATCTGATCCTAATACGATTTTTAAAGAGGATTCTTCAAATGACTTTACCGTGAAAGAAGCATTAGGTACTTCAAGTTTTTGGTTTTTGAATATTTCAATTATGGCTAGAACTTTTGTAACAGGAGGAGTTGGATTGCACTTAGTTCCATATTATGTCGGATTAGGAGCAACTGCTGTTCAAGCTGCTGGTTGGGCGGGATCTGTTGGACTAATGAGTATTCCTGGAAGATTCGGACTAAGTTATTTAGGGGATTATATAAATAGAAGATATGTGATGGCCGTGGCCCTGCTTGGTTTGACAGTTTCAATTTATATGTTGGCTGTTGCGGATTCAATTAGTGAGGCGTTTCCAGCTATAGTTTTATATGCAATTTCCCAAGGTGGTATAGCTGTGATTCCTCAAGCTTTGATTGCTGATTATTTTGGTAGAAAAGCTTTTGCCACTATTGCTGGTTTAAGAAGTGCTATTCAGATGATAGGTGTAATTTTCGGTCCTATCATCTCAGGATATGTATATGATCAAACTGGGAATTATAAGTTGGCATTTATTGGCTTAACAGCGTGTGGAATTATTTCATTTATTTTGATTTTATTGGCCAAACCACCAGTAAAACGTCACTAGTTTTTTATTGTGCTTTTTCATTATGCTATACTCACATAATTAAAAATTAAATAAGCATGGGGAGCTGTAATGGCTGAGAGGGCAAGTGCCGACCCATAAGAACCTGATCTGGGTAATTCTAGCGTAGGGAATTTTAAACCACTCCCTTATAGAGTGGTTTTTTTTTACCATTTTTCAAATAAAGGTGCTATGTCTATTACAGTTGAAATTGACATTGAAAAAGTAAATAAAAATATAATTTATCAAGGAGAAACTTTAGAAGTTCTTCGAGATATTGATTTAAGTATAAAAAAACAAGAAATTGTTTCTATTATCGGGCCCAGCGGGTGCGGTAAAAGTACTTTATTGAATCTCATCGCTGGTTTAGATAACCCTGATGTTGGTTCAATTCATTTCCAAGGTTTTAACCAAGAGGATAGATTAGGTTCTGTATCTTATATGCAGCAAAAAGATTTGTTGTTTCCGTGGCGTACAGTATTAGAAAATATTTCGTTAAGTTTAGAGATTAAAGGAATTTCAAAAAAAGATTCTACAGAGATTTGTAGGAAATATTTGTCAGAATTTCAATTAGAAAAATTCGAGAAAAATTTGCCGCACACACTCTCTGGGGGAATGAGACAACGAGTTGCTTTTTTGAGAACTTTATTAACTGATTCAGAAATTCTATTGCTTGATGAACCATTTGGAGCTTTAGATGCTTTGACGAGAAGAAATCTTTATGTTTGGTTTATGAATCTATTAGAAAATAATCCACGCACTGTAATTTTGGTTACTCATGATGTTGAAGAGGCAATTTTTTTATCAGATCGGATTTTTCTTTTGTCTCCCAGGCCAGGTCAGATCGAACTTATAGAAGAAGTGAGTTTTGAAAGACCTAGAACTTATGAAATTATTTCTGATCCCAATTTTGTAAATTTGAAATCTAGACTTTTACATCAATTAAGCGAGATTCGTGATGAATAAAAATAAATTAATTGATTCAATCCCTTCAATATTAATAGTTGTAGCTATATTTATACTCTGGGAAGTCTTAGTTAACATTCAAAACATTCCTGATTGGCTTCTGCCGCCCCCATCAGAAATATTTAAATCATTGTATTTAGATTTTTCAAAATTATTGGGTCATACTTTGGTCACTTTACAAGAGATATTAATTGGTTTTTTTGTTGCTTTAATTTTTGGATTTGCTATAGCTTCAGCAATTGGTTTATCTAATACAGTTGAAAAATCGTTATATCCATTTTTGATTTCATTACAAACTATTCCTATCATAGTTATTGCTCCTATGTTGTTGGTTTGGGTTGGATATGGATTGTTGCCAAAAATTATTGTTGTTGCACTAATAAGTTTTTTCCCGATTGTGGTTAATACTGCTGATGGAATGAAATCTTTAGATACAGATATGAAAAAACTACTTTTGACTATGGGAGCAAGTAAATGGCAAATTTTCAGAAAAATTATGGTCCCTAGTTCTCTCCCATATCTTTTTTCAGGAGTAAGGATTGCTGTATCGTTAAGTGTAATTGGTGCTGTAATTGGGGAATGGGTGGGGTCTAGCGAAGGATTGGGATATTTGATGATTCGTTCAAAGCCTCAGTTTCTTACTGAGCTGGTTTTTGCATCGATATTTATATTATCTGCGATAGGAATTGGACTTTTTTTATTAGTAGGTATTTTAGAAAAATTAATAATTCCTTGGTATAGGTTTGAAAATTTTAAGGAATAAATTTCAGGAGATTTCATGTACGTTCAATTTATAAAAATTTTAATGGTTACTGCTATGACATTTGTATTTTTGTCATGTAGTTCTCAAATACAAACAGAAAAAGTCAAATTAGCTTTAGATTGGTATCCAAATGCTAATCATTTAGGGCTGTATATTGCTTTGGATGAAGGGTACTTTGATGATGAGAATTTAGATGTAGAAATTTATACGCCATCAGACCCTTCAACTGTTTTACAGACTGTTGCTGCAGGCTCTGATGAGTTTGGTATGAATTATCAACCTGATGTTTTGATAGCTAGAAATGAAGGTGTTCCTGTTGTATCAGTGTTAGGCATGGTTCAACATCCATTAAATTCAATGATGGTTTTAAAATCTTCAGGAATTGATTCTCCAGATGACTTAAAAGGTAAAAAAGTTGGCTATCCCGGGATTCCTTGGAATGAAGACGCTTTGGCTACAATGTTACAGAGCTCAGGTATTTCAATTGCTGATGTAGAGGTTGTAAATGTCGGATGGGAATTAGGCTCTTCTTTAATTTCAAATACTGTTGATGCAATAGTAGGGGCCTATTATACCCATGAGAGTATTGCGCTAGAAAATGAAGGTTATCCAGTGAATGTTATCAGGATGGAAGATTGGGGCGTTCCTGATTATTATGAACTTGTTTTGGTGACAAGTGAGGATTATTTGTCAGAAAATCCCCAAATTGTTGAAAGATTTACTAGAGCAGTAATAAAAGGATACACAAAAGCTATAAATGATCCTCAGGCTGGAGTAGACACTCTTATTAAGTATGTTCCGGAAATTGATGCAGACATAGATAGACCAGGAGCCAATTTGTTGAAGACTTTGTGGCAGGATGAGGATGGAAATTTTGGGACACAAAAACTAGAAAAATGGGAAAGTTTTTCAAATTGGATGCATGAAAATCAGATTACTGATAATTTGGTAGATCCTTCGAAATCTTTTACTGATCAATATACAAAGTGATATATGACAAACAAGTTAAATGTTTTTAAGGCTATGACTATTGCAGGTTCTGATTCTGGAGCAGGTGCTGGTATACAAGCTGATTTAAAAACTTTTGCTGCACATGGTGTATACGGTACCTCTGTTTTGACAGCAATTACTGCTCAAAACACTTTGGGAGTTAACGAAATTGTAGAGCTACCAGTATCTATTATTGAAGGTCAATTTAATGCTGTAATGAATGACATCAATACTGATGTCATTAAGATTGGCATGTTGTCTTCAGTGGAAATTATTGAATGTGTAAATAAATGTTTATCTAATTTTCCTGATAAAAAACTAGTATTAGATCCAGTAATGGTTGCAAAAGGTGGAGATGCACTTTTGAAGAATGATGCTATTAATTCCCTAATTAGTTTATTAATTCCGAGAAGTTTTATCGTTACTCCTAATGCTCCTGAGGCTAGCTCACTAACTAATATAGATGTAATAGATATTGATTCAGCTAAACAGGCAGCATTGAAGTTGTATGAAATGGGAGCTTCAAACGTTGTGATTAAGGGTGGTCATTTACATCAAGACAATGCTTCAGATATTTTCTTTGACGGTAATGATTTTTATGTTTTTAGCGTTAAACGTGTAGAAACTTTAAATACTCATGGCACGGGGTGTACTTTTGCATCTGCAATAGCTTCAGGAATTGCAAAGCAAAAGTCTTTGAATGAATCAGTGAAAGATGCAAAAGATTATGTATTTAATTCTATATTAAATAATTTTCAAATAGGCAAAGGTCATGGTCCGTTAAACCATTTTTACAAATTTTGGAATTTTGACTAACATACGACATCATACATTTAAAGGTAATTAATATGGATTCTGATGAAATAAGTTCCCAAGATTACCGTAAAGGTCGTAATCAATTAGCAGCCGCTGTAATTTTCGGACATGCAATTAAACACATTTATTTGTCTGCTACTCCTATTCTTTTAGCAAAATTGAAATTAGAAGTTGGATTAAGCGGCAAGTTATATGGTGTGATTACAGGTGCAAATCGCGCAACAAATGGCGCGACTACTATGATTGCTGGATATCTGGGTGAGAGATTTGCAAACAAATCTGGACTCATGTTGTTTGTTTCTTTGTCTTTAATGGGTATTTCGTATTTTTTGTTAGGTATTGCTCCAAGTTTTTGGTGGATTTTAGGAGCTATGTTGTTGGTAGGGATTGGACCTTCTTTATATCATCCTCCCGCAATAGCCTCTTTATCTAGAAAATTTCCTGACAAAAGAGGATTTGCGATTTCTTTGCATGGGACTGGAGGATCAGTTGGTCAAATGTTAGGGCCTTTGATAGTTGGGCTTTTAACGACTGAAACTTTTAAAGTAGGAACTTTAATTACGGTTACATATCTATTTGCATTTACATGGAGAGAAATTTTCAGAATAGGGATTATTCCTGCGTTTGTTTCTGCAATAATTGTTTATTTAATGATGAGAGACATTCCTAGCGGTCAAACCAGTACAGATTCTTTGAAAAAATATTTTAGCGATTTGGTTTTGTTATTAAAAAACAAATCTATGCTAGGTTTGATTTTTGTCACTGGATTTAGGGCTATGGGTCAAGAGGCTATAGCTGTTTTTCTACCTGTTTATTTATTGTCTGGATTAGAAGACGGTGGGTTAGGAAAAGATGAATTGACTGTTGGATTATATTTAGCGGGGTCTCAAGTTGCAGGAATTGGTGCTCAGCCATTAATGGGATGGATATCTGATATGTATGGAAGAAAAATTGTATTAATTCCTGCTATGACATTATTGTCTTTATTATATTTTTTATTATATTTTTCAGTTGATGGAATACCTCTGATTATTAACGTTTTAGTAATGGGATGTTTCGTTTATTCTCTACATACAATTTTTATTGCTGCAGCTATGGATACTGTAGATGGAAAATCTCAATCAACTGTTGTTTCGTTGATTTATGCTGCAACAATTATTGGATTTATTTCACCTTTTATAGCTGGAGCACTATCGGATTATGTGGGGCAACCAAATGGTTTAAAAATGCCTTTTATATATAGTGGTATTGTAGCTATGATATCTACAATAATTTTAGTTTTCGTGAAATTACCTAAAAAGCGTTATCAATAAATTTATCTAATGATATATGGTTTAGTTTGAATTTCGGTAGTTACTTCCGGGCCTTCTGGGTAGTAAAAGATATCTATTTCAGATCTAACCCCAAATTCTTTAGGTAAATAGACTCCAGGTTCTACTGTTACAGCAATTTGAGGTATGAAAGACCTTGTATCATGAGTTTCCCATCCATCTAGATTAACAGCATTGCTATGAACTTCTCTTCCTAAGCTATGTCCTAATCTATGACTGAAATATTCTCCATATCCACATGAACTGATGTAATCTCTGGCAATTTTATCTAATTGCCATCCTTGCAAAATTTCACCATCAGAGTGTGATTTTTTCATCATTTCTACTGCTTGGTCTCTACCTCCAATTACTGCGCTAAAAACTGATTGGTTTTTTTCTGGAATTTTGTCTCCAACATATGCTGTCCAAGTAATATCAGCATACATTCCTTGCGATTCTTCCAAACAACCCCAAAGATCTATTAAAATCCAATCACCTTCAAAGATTTTATTTGAAGATTCTTTAGTAGGTTCGAAATGTGGATCTGCAGAATGATAGTTTGCTGCAACTACTGGCCCATCAGGTGAATATAAATTGTTGCTTTTGAACATGTCTCTAATATATTCAGCTATTTCAAATTCGTATGGATTTGAATTAATATTTGATCCTATAAAATCAAAAGCTGATTTAACCGTTGAGGTCAATATGTCAGCAGCTTTTAGATGAGAATTTAGATCTTTTTCATCCCATCTTTGTGTGGAAAATTGAACCAAATCTGCTGAAGAAATTACATCTACACCTAAGCTTTTGATTAACTCTATAGTTCCAGCATCAACTTTTGAAATCCGAGGAAGAGAAACCAATGGAGAGTATTCCATAGCAATTTTTTTGGATGTTTGTAGTATTTTTTTGAGTATCCCTATCATCTCATTTCTACTTACCCAAAAATTAGTTTTAAAATCTAATTTCTCAAATCTGTTTTGGTCTACATAGCTACAGATTATTTCAGGTGACCCTTCTCGAGGTATCCAAAACCAACATGGCCTAGTTACATGAGGTATGTGTCCTATGGTGTCCCAAAGAATAGGGTTCATTCCACGATAGTCGTAAAGAAGCCATCCATCGATTTTCTGATCGTTCATCATAGATTGAGATTCTTGAATAGTTTTGGTTAAGCTTGAATTAGTCATTGTAATTTTTTGAAAAAATTTATTAAGTTTTCTTGAGAAATTTCTTCTTGTTCTCCTGTATTTAAATTTTTTACTTGGTAAGTTTGTTTATTGATTTCATCATCCCCAATTATTACTACGTGAGTTGCATTGATTGAAGATGCGTATTTCATTTGACTTTTGATTCCTCTAGAGGGACCTATTATTGCAGAAATTTTTTCTTGTCTAATTGCAGCAGCAATTTCAATTCCATGATTTTTAGCATTTTCACCCATACAAGCTATTAGAATTTGCAGAGAATTTTCCACAGGAATGTTTACTTCTAACCTTTTTAGATTATCTATAATTCTTTCTATTCCCATTGCAAACCCAACTCCTGGAACAGAAGGCCCATCAATTTGTTCAATTAAACCGTCGTATCTTCCGCCTCCTGCTAATACTTTTGTTCGCCCTTCTAATGGAGGGACAATCTCAAAAACTGTTTTAGAGTAATAGTCCAATCCTCTTACAAGTTTATGATCAGTTTCAAATGGGATTTTAATGTTTGAAAGACTGGCTGTGACTTTTTCGTAATGTTCGCTACATTCATTACATAAGAATGAAACAGATTTAGGTGATGATTCAATAAATTCTTCACAAGAATTTTGTTTACAGTCTAAAATTCTAAGTGGGTTTGCATTAATTCTTTTATTGCAATCTGGACACATTTTGTCAATTCGTTCTTTGAAATAATTAATTAATTCATTCAAATAAATTGGCCTACAATTCATACAACCTATGCTGTTTAAGACCAAAGTTAAGTCGTTTAGACCTAAAGTTGTCATTAAATTCCAACAAAGTTCTATGACTTCTACATCTATATAAAATTCAGTTTCTCCAAAAGCTTCTACACCAAATTGATGAAAAGATCTGTATCTGCCTGATTGAGGTCTTTCGTATCTGAAATTTTCAAACAAATAGAATAATCTAACGGGTTGAGGTTGATTGTGCATTCCGTGTTCTACGTATGCTCTTGCAACCGATGCAGTACCCTCAGGTCTTAATGTGAGAGAGTCTCCACCTCTGTCAAGAAATGTGTAAGTTTCTTTTTGAAGTATGTCAGAAGATTCGCCCACACTTCTTAGAAATAAACCTGTGTCTTCAAAAATTGGAGTGTCAATTTTTGAGTATCCAAAACTCGCAGATATTTTTTTAGTAGTGTTTTGAATGTATTCCCAGTATTTTTGTTCTTCAGGAAGAATATCTACTGTTCCTCTGGGTACTTGAAATCGCATCAGTTTCTCCAAATTAATGACTGTTTAGCTTATAACATTGAATATAAAAATGTTGAAATTTCTCTGTTGAGATATAATCATATGTCAATCCGATAAATATGTGTGGGATTTATGGTAAAACAAAAAGATTGCACTATAGATTCAGGTTTATATTCAAAAATTGAAGTTTATCTGAAAAATAAAGATATAAAGTTTATCGAAAAAGCTTATAACTTTGCTAAAGACGCTCATGAAGGTCAGTTGCGACTTTCTGGAGAGGATTTTTTTGAGCATCCTAAACAGACAGCAATATTTTTAGCTGATCTAAAGTTAGATTCGAGCACGATAGCTGCAGCCTTACTTCATGACGTTGTAGAAGATTGCGATTGTGATTCTGAGGATATCGAAAGAATTTTTGGTCTTGATGTTAGTAGGTTGGTTGACGGAGTTACAAAATTATCTAGAAATGATGTGATTGGTGATAGTGAATTTTTCCCAAATGCAAATTTCTTAGATGATAAACCTGAAGATATTGCTCAAGCCGAAACCCTAAGAAAAATGTTAATGGCTATGGCAGATGATGTGAGGGTAGTGTTAATTAAATTGGCAGACCGCCTACATAACATGAGAACTATTTCTTATTTACCGCCAAATCGAAGATTAGCCATGTCTCGAGAAACAATAGAAATCTACGCTCCTCTAGCGCATAGATTAGGAATTTGGGAAATTAAGTGGCTGTTAGAAGATTTATCTTTTCAACAAATAAATCCTCAAGAATATAAAAATATTTCCAAAAGATTAAATTCTAAACGACAAGTTAGAGAATCTTACGTGGAAAAAATAGTTTCTCAAATTGAAAATGAGCTGTCTAACCAGGATATTTCTTCTGAAGTTTATGGAAGACCTAAACACATTTATAGCATACATAAAAAAATCCAAAAATATTCTGAAATTAATAGAGAAGTAAGTGAAATACATGATTTATTTGCGGTAAGAATAATTGTTGATGAGATCAAAGATTGTTATGCGGCTCTTGGAGTGATACATACTAAGTACCACCCATTACCAAACCAATTTGATGATTACATAGCTAATCCAAAAGATAATTTGTATCAATCATTACATACAGCTGTTTTAGGAGAAAATTCCTTACCTGTTGAGGTACAAATTCGGACTAAGGACATGCATGAGGTCGCTGAATATGGGGTTGCAGCTCATTGGTTGTATAAAGAGGGAGTAGAGTCAGATAAAGCATTTGAGGAGAAAATGACTTGGTTGCGTCAATTGCTTGATTGGCAGCGAGATGCTAGTGGAGCAGTAGATTTTGTTGAATCTTTTAAAACTGATATTTTTCAGAATCAAATATTTGTTTATACACCGAATGAAGATGTTATTGAGTTACCAATAGGAGCAACATCCTTAGATTTTGCATATAGGATTCATACTGATGTTGGGCATGGGTGTGTGGGAGCAAAAGTGAATGGCAAGTTAGTATCTTTAAATCATGAATTGAATAATGGAGATACTGTACAGATTATGACTAGCAAGACAATGAAAGGTCCAAGTCATGATTGGATTAATCCAAGTTTTGGGTATGTGAAAACTGCTTCTGCTAGGACAAAAATAAGGCATTGGTTTAATAGGCAAGAAAGACAAACGAATATTTCTAGAGGAAAAGAATTATTTCAAAAATTGGGTCGATTGGATCTTGATGTAGAAGAACAAAAAGTTGCTAAACTATTGCGCTATAAAAATACTGAAGACTTGTTTGTATCATTAGGAGATGGTTCCTTAACTACAGAGAAAATTTTAAATAGATTGACGATCAGTGAAAAGAAGCCTACAAAATTAAATCATGTTGAAACTCCAAAAACTGGTCCAGCCTCCGGTATACAAGTTTTGGGTGTAGGGGATCTTTATACGAGTATTGCTAGGTGTTGTAATCCCATTATGGGCGACTCAATTGTAGGATTTATAACTAGAGGAAGAGGAGTTTCTGTTCACCGTCAAAATTGTTCCAATATTCTTTCAGAAGATGAATCTGAAAGATTAGTTACTGTAACTTGGGGAGAAACAAAAACTCTTAATCCTGTGCGTATTCAATTAAAATGTGAAGATCGTTTAGGTTTGCTTGGAGATGTAACTTCAATTATTTCAAATGAGAAAATAAATATTGCCAATATTAATACAGAAGAGTACGATGATATGGTTTTTATTTCTCTGACTGTTTATACCAGTGGCATCGAGCAGCTTGATAGGCTATATACAAAGTTAGAAGCCGTGAGTGGAGTGTTGGGTGTAATCCGTCTGAGAAGTATTGAAAATAAGCGAGTATAGGAGATTTATATACTGTGCCAAGTGCAAAAGCCCATAGGGTTAGTCTGAGAAAAAGAGAAAATAAATCGCCTTTAAAGTCAAAGGCTAGAAATCAAATCACTAAGGTTAGAAAGCTAATCAGTGATGGTGAGATTGATCAAGCTAAAGAAACAGCTAGTCAAGTTTATTCCTCATTGGATAGAGCTGCTCAAAGAGGTGCAATTCACCCTAAAAATGCCGCTCGAAGAAAATCTAGAATTATGAAAGCCATTCAAGATGTAGTTTCATCTTCAGGGGAGTAAGTTTTGTTAAGAATTCGATTAAAAAGAACAGGTTCAAGAAACCAACCTAGTTATAGAATAGTCGTAGCTGATCAACGTAAACCACGAGATGGTGCTTTTGTTGATCACCTAGGCCACTACAATCCTCGAATGGATCCTCCAGAGGTTGTAATTGATGCTGATAAAGCTAGAGAATGGATGCGATTAGGAGCTCAACCTACTGATGCAGTTCGTAGGATGATTGAGAAAGCTGAAGTTGTTACAGCTGAGCCCGAAACAGGCTCTGAGTAATATATCGAAGGTACTTATGACAGATATGAAAGCTTTGATTGAGTATATAGCCCGGTCTATTGTTTCCCATCCCGATGACGTAATAGTTGAATGTGATGATTCATCAGATAAATTGTTATTTACTTTACAGGTGAACCCTGAGGATAAAGGAAGAATTATAGGCAGAAAAGGTGTGGTTGCCCAATCAATTCGTTCCCTATTACGAGTTGCTGCAGTTAAGGAAGGGGTCCACGCAGTTTTAGAAATTGAATAGTTAGAGTTCTAAATGTCTGTAGATAATGTTCCAGACGGTCACATTCTAGTCGGTGTTATCAGTGGAGTAAGAGGATTAAAAGGCGAATTAAAAATCCGTTCTTTCTCTGATGTGGATACACGATTTAATGTTGGAAATATATTATTTGTTAATGGACAAAAATATCAGATCCATTCTCTTGCAAATTCATCTAAGGGAATCGTTATTAGACTTGTAGGCATTAATACTCGAGAACAAGCTGAAAGTTTCATTGGTCAAAAATTAACTATTCAGCATTCAGAATTCACTTTAGATTCGGGAATGTATTTTCACCATCAATTAATAGGAATGATTGTTTACGATCTCCAAGATGATTTATTGGGTGAAATTGTGGAAATCATTGAAACTGGATCTACTGATGTATATGTAATTAAGTTAGAAGGTCAATCAGATATCCTAATTCCTGCTCTTTCTGAGTATATAAAAAATATAGATTCTTTACATTCTAAGATGATAATTAATTTAAATGACAGCCTAAATACTCGCATTTGATATTTTGCTTATATTTTAATTATCAGTAATCGTTGACAGTCAATGTGGTCAAGACTATAATTTTTCCTTGTCGCCCCTAAAAATGGGGCTTATTTTTTCTGTCTAAAAATTTATTTAAGGAACAATATGCCTACAGTAAATCAGTTAATAAGAAAGAAGAGAAAAAAGAAATTTAGGAAGAATACTGCTCCTGCCTTAGATCTTTCTTGGAATACTTTGAAAAACAAAGGTACAAGAGGTGCTGGTTCTCCTCATAAAAGAGGAGTATGTGTGCAAGTTCGTACGCAAACTCCAAAGAAACCAAATTCTGCATTACGGAAAGTTGCCAGAGTAAGGTTGACGAATGGAATGGAAGTAACTGCTTATATTCCTGGTGAAGGCCATAACTTACAAGAACACTCTTCAGTTTTAATAAGAGGTGGGAAAGTAAGAGACCTTCCGGGTGTTAGGTATCACGTTGTCAGAGGAGTTTTAGATACAGCTGGTGTGCAAGATAGAAAACGAAGCAGAAGTAAATATGGAACTAGGAACGAATAATGGCTAGACGAAGAAGAGCTGAAGTAAGAAAAATTCTCCCAGATCCACAGCACAACAGTGTGGATTTAGCTAAGTTTATTAATAACGTTATGTTAGATGGGAAGAAAACTACTGCTCAAAGAATAGTTTATGAAGCCTTAGAAAGAGCTGAAAAAGATAGTGGAAGATCTGGATTTGAAGTTTTTGAGCAAGCTATTAAGAATGCAACACCTATGATTGAAGTTAGATCTCGAAGAGTAGGTGGAGCCAACTATCAAGTACCTTCTGAAGTTAGACCTGAAAGGCGTTTAGCTTTAGCTATGAGATGGATAGTCACTGGTGCAAGAGCTAGAACTGGAAGAGGTATGCCTGAAAAATTATCTGCAGAACTTCTTGATGCTTCTCGAAATCAAGGAGCAGCAGTTAGACGAAAAGAAGAAGTATTTAGAATGGCAGAAGCAAATAGAGCTTTTGCACACTATCGTTGGTAGATTAGTAGAAAATAGGAAAAATAGTTTAATGCCCAAGACGTCACTAAAACAAACAAGAAATATTGGTTTTATTGCTCATATTGATGCAGGAAAAACTACTGTCTCTGAGAGGGTTTTATATTTTTCTGGAAGAATTCACAAATTAGGTAGTGTTGATGATGGGAATACTGCTACAGATTGGATGGAACAAGAAAAAGAAAGAGGAATTACTATAGTTTCTGCAGCTACAGCAACTTCATGGAAAGAATGGGATTTAAATATTATTGATACTCCTGGGCACGTAGATTTTACTGCAGAAGTTGAGAGAAGTTTGCGAGTACTTGATGGAGGTGTAGTTGTTTTTGATTCAGTAGCTGGTGTTCAGCCTCAATCTGAGACAGTTTGGAGACAAGCAACCAAATATGGTGTACCTAGAATATGTTTCATAAATAAAATGGACAAAGTAGGTGGTGATTATTACAAAGCTATAGATACTATTATTGATAGATTGAAGGCTAATCCCATTCCAATTCAAATTCCAATGGGTAGCGAAGATAAATTTTATGGCGTCATTGATTTAGTAGAAGGCAAATCATTTACCTTCGATTCAGAAGGTACTATGACTGAAGGTGGAGTGCCTGATGAGTTTTCCGAAGAATTTGAATTACGCCGTGCCGAAATGATTGAAAAATTTGCTGAACAAGATGATGAAATTTTAGAAAAGTTTTTGAATGAGGAAGAAATTTCAGTAGAAGCACTACAAAAGTCTATTAGGACTTCTACAATTAACAATAAAGTTGTTCCTGTTTTATGTGGCACAGCTTTAAAGAATAAATGTGTTCAGCCTTTACTTGATGCTATTGGTGCATATTTGCCCTCCCCTCTTGATGTTCCTGCTGTTGAAGGAACTAAACCGGGAACTGATGATTCATTACTGAGAGCTGCTAGTAATGAGGAACCATTTTCGGCACTTGCATTTAAAACTGTTACAGACCCTTATATAGGTAGACTGGTTTATTTTAGAGTTTATTCAGGATCTGCTAAGTCGGGTTCTAGTGTGTTGAACACTGTAACTGGAGACAGGGAAAGGTTAGGAAGAATTGTTAAAATGCATGCTGATCAACGTGAAGATGTTGAAGAAGTATTTGCTGGTGAGATTGCTGCTGCAATTGGATTGAAAGATACTTCCACTGGTGAAACTATTTGTTCAATCGATGACCCTATTTTATTAGAAAAAATAGAATTTCCTGATCCTGTAGTATCTGTTTCAGTAGAGCCAAAATCTAGGGTTGATCAAGACAAATTGGGTGAAGCGCTTTCTAAGCTATCTGACGAAGATCCTACTTTTACCATCAAGTATGACGAAGAAACTGGTCAAACTGTGATGTCTGGTATGGGTGAATTACACTTAGAAATTTTGGTAGATCGTATGAAAAGAGAATTCCAAGTTGAGGCTAACGTTGGTAGGCCTAGAGTGGCATTTAGGGAAACAATTAGGAAAAATACTGAGGCTGAAGGAAAATTTGTTCGTCAGTCTGGTGGTCATGGACAATATGGTCACGTAATCATTGAGATGGAACCTTTGGAAAAAGGTTCTGGGGTTATGTTTGATAATGCAATAAAAGGTGGGGCTATTCCTACAGAATTTATTTCTTCTGTTGAAGATGGTGTAAGAAAATCATTAACTACTGGACCTAAATCAGGATTCCCTGTAATCGATCTTTTGGTACGACTGGTAGATGGTAGTTATCATGATGTTGACTCTTCAAAAGTTTCATTTGAAATTGCTGGATCTATGGCTGCAAAGAATGGTGTCACAAAGGCGGGTCCCTATGTATTGGAACCTGTTATGAACTTAGAAGTGGTTACTCCTGAAAGTTATTTGGGAGATATTATTGGGGATCTTGGGCGACGTAGAGCTGTTATGAGTGGCGTTGATGCACAAGGAGATACCCAGGTAGTCAAGGCTACATTGCCTTTGGCAGAAAGTTTTGGTTATGCGGATGACCTTAGATCTTTGACTCAAGGAAGAGCAGGTTATTCAATGGAATTTGGAGAGTATTTAGAAGCTCCTGATTCTGTAGTTGAGTCTCAATCAGTATAAATAAAGAGTAAAAAATGGTTCAAAACGCACAAAAAATTAGAGTAATATTAAAAGCATTTGATCATAGGATTCTTGATCAGTCAGCTGGCCAGATTGTTCAGACAGCCGAACGAACTGGTGCTAGAGTTGCTGGACCGGTTCCGTTGCCTACTGCTATCAAAAGATTTTGTGTTTTGAGAGCTCCTCACATTGATAAAGATTCTAGAGAGCATTTTGAGATTAGGACTCATAATAGGTTGATTGATATACACAGTCCTACTTCGAAAACTATAGATTCGCTTACCAATTTAGATATGCCTGCTGGCGTAGATATTTCAATCAAGTTATAAGGGTTTTATTGTGTCAGTTAAGGGATTAATAGGAAAAGTAATTGGAGGTACTCAGTACTTCTATGAAGATGGAACTGCTGAGGCAGTTACAGTGATTCAAGTTGGTCCATGTTTTGTAACTCAAATTAAGAATGATGAGATCGATGGATATCAAAGTGTTCAGTTAGGTTATGAAACTGTTAAAAAAGTTAATAAGCCATCTGTGGGGCACTTCAATAAATCAGGTGATTTATTTTTTAGATACTTACGAGAATTTAAAGCGGATGACTACTCAGGCATTTCTTTGGGAGACCAATTTGATGTCAGTATTTTTGAGGAAGGCGAGAAAGTCCATGTGACAGGGACTTCTAAAGGTAAGGGTTTTCAAGGTGGAGTGAAACGATATAACTTCAGAGGTGGTCCTAAAACTCATGGGCAATCTGATAGGCACAGGGCTCCTGGTTCTATCGGTGCAGGTTCTACACCTGGAAGAGTTATTAAAGGAATGAGAATGGCGGGTCGAATGGGCGGAGATCAAGTTACTGTTAAAAATCTAAAAGTTGTAAATGTTGATGTTGAAAATAATAGATTGTTAGTTAAAGGTGCAGTACCGGGTAGGTATGAATCTTTAATATTGATTAAAAAGAGTTCGTAGGTAGAAATGAAATTACAAGTTACAGATATAAAAGGTATAAGTACTGGAAACATTGATGTTCGTGAGGATGTTTTTAGCGTCCCTGCTAAAACTGCTTTGGTTCACCAAGTAGTTGTCGGATATTTATCTAATAAAAGACAGGGAACTGCAAAAACAAAAACTCGTTCTGAGGTGTCTGGAGGTGGTGCTAAACCTCGTCCACAAAAAGGTTCTGGAAGGTCTAGGCAAGGTTCAATTCGTTCGCCTATTTGGGTAGGTGGAGGAAGAGCTTTTGGGCCATCTCCAAGAAGTTTTAGAAAAAACACTCCTAAGAAAATGAGACGTTTGGCGATGTTGTCTGTTTTGTCTGACAAGGCTCGTCAAGGTAATCTTTTGTTGGTAGACAATTTTGATATTCAAAACTCAAAAACCAAGTCAGTGGTTAACTTACTTGGAGCACTTTCTGTTAACGGGTCCTCTTTGTTAGTAACTGATGGAGTGAATTCTGATTTGGTTAGATCTGCACAGAATATAGATTCTGTAAAAACATTACCCGTACAACTTCTGAATGCTTTAGATCTTATGAACAAAAAATGGATAGTTATGAGTGTTGATGCAGTACGGAAAGTTGAAGAGATTTGGGGCGGTGTTTATAAGGGTGAAAATATATTTTCAAACATTGAGTCTACTGATGTAGTGTCAGATTTAGAGGCTGTGGGGAGTGATTCAGTTTCTGAAATGGATGAAATTAGATCCGCAGTAGAGGAGATTATTTCTAATGAGTAAAGGGCATAAATTTACTATTTTGAGAAGACCTCTCGTTACAGAGAAATCTACCTTATTGCAAGAGCAAAATCGTTATTCCTTTGAGGTTTCCCAGCAAGCTACAAAATTGGAAATTAAAGAAGCTGTTCAAGATGCCTTTAATGTAAAGGTAACGAAAGTGAATACTATGACGGTTCAAGGAAAGAGAAAGAGATTTGGGCCTAAATTTTCTCAAAAGAAAACTTGGAAAAAAGCTATAGTAACTGTTTCACAAGGTGATTCAATTACTATTTTTGAGGGAGTGTAGTATGCCATTAAAAAGCAGAAAACCTTTAACCCCAGGACAAAGAGGGTTAATTTTACAAACTACTGATGATATTACTTCTAGTAAACCAAAAAAATCTCTCCTGAAACCAATTAAAAAAACTGGTGGCCGGAACTCACAAGGTAAAGTTACTGTACGACACAGAGGTGGTGGTCATAAAAGAAGGTTTAGGGTAATTGATTTCAAAAGAGATAATTTTGGGGTTCCAGGAACAGTTCATAGTATTGAGTATGACCCTAATAGATCATCAAGAATTGCTTTGATAAAATTTGCTGATGGTGACTGGAGATACATTTTAGCTCCAAATCAACTAAGAGTTGATGACTCAGTTATGTCTGGAGAGGGATCTGATTTTAAGCCTGGTAACGCATTACCGTTAGAAAAGATTCCATCTGGAACTATAGTTCATAACATTGAATTACAAGTTGGGCGTGGCGGTCAAATTGTTAGAAGTGCAGGAGCCTCTGCGCAAGTTTTAGCAAAAGAGGGTAAATATACCTTATTACGATTACCATCAGGTGAAATGAGAAATATTTTAAGCACATGCATGGCTACTATTGGTCAGTTAAGTGCAGTTGATACCAAAAATGTGAAACTAGGAAAAGCTGGTAGGAAGAGACATTTAGGTAGAAGGCCTGAAGTTAGAGGAGTTGCAATGGCTCCTAATGCCCACCCTCACGGTGGAGGTGAAGGTCGATCTCCAATTGGTATGCCAGGTCCAAAAACTCCTTGGGGTAAACCTGCTTTGGGATTGAGGACTAGAAAGAAAAATAAACCTTCTAACAAATTTATTGTTAGAAGAAGATACAACAAGTAGAGGAAAAAAATGTCTAGATCCATTAAAAAAGGTCCATACGTTCATCCTAAATTGGCTAAGAAAGTTGAAAGAATAGTCAATTCAAATAGTAGAGAAGTAATCAAGACTTGGTCACGATCTTCAATGATTATGCCCGATATGATTGGTTTAACTATTGCAGTCCATGATGGTCGCAGACATGTTCCGGTATTTGTTGCAGAAAATATGGTTGGACATAAATTAGGTGAATTTGCACCTACTAGAACATTTAGAGGACATTCTTCTAAATCTGAAAGAATTTCTAGAGTTGGGTAAAAGGTAGAAAAATGAGTATTAGAGCCTTAAGTAAAAATACAGGTATTTCAGTCAAAAAATTAAAACCTATTGTTAATTTAGTTCGTGGTATGAATGTAAATGAAGCATTAGTGCAATTGCAATTTATGCAATCCCCTGCAGCAGAAAAAGTTGCTAAAACTGTTAAATCTGCAGTGTCTAATGCTGAAAATGAATTGATGGCTCGTTCAGAAGATCTAATTGTTTCTGAAATTTTTGCAAATGAAGGCCCTAGGCTGAAAAGATATAGAGCTGAAGCAAGAGGAAGAGCAGGAAGGATTCAAAAAAGAAGTAGTCATATAACTGTAGTAGTTGCAGAGGAGAGTGTTTAGTGGGACAAAAAATTCATCCAAACGGATTTAGAGTAGGTATCACTCGAGACTGGCATGCTACTTGGTTTGCTCATAAAAAAGAAGAATATGCCTCTTTGGTTCGTGAAGATATTAATATTCGTAAGGTTATTAGTTCTCTTTACCAAGATGCAGCAATTTCTAAAGTTGATATTCAAAGAGACTCAGAAGAAGTTTCTGTAACTATTCATACTGCACGACCCGGTATAGTGATAGGTCGAGGTGGCCAAAGAGTTGATGAGTTAAGAAAAACATTAGAAACGCTAACTGGTAACAGACGTGCAAAATTAAACGTTAAAGAAATCAGAGATTCTGAGCTTGATGCGTATTTGGTTGCACGTAATGTTGCAGACCAACTTGAAAGAAGAATTGCTTTTAGAAGAGCTATGAGACAAGCAATTACTAGAACTATGCAGTCAGGAGCTGAAGGGATCAAGATTTTATGTTCTGGTCGTTTGGCAGGAGCAGATATTGCTAGGGCTGAAAAAGCTATGGAAGGGAGAGTTCCTCTTCATACTTTGCGAGCTGATATTGATTATGGATTAGCTGAAGCTCAGACTGAATTTGGTGTGATAGGAGTAAAAGTATGGATTTGCCGAGGTGAAATATTAAATCCCACTTTAGTTGGAGACACTTCTGTTGAATCGGATATTATTTCTGATGTAGATCAGGAAGATGATTCTGAAGTTCCAGCTATTCAGGTTGTGGTTACTGCCCAAGACGATAAGCAGAATCTAAATATTAGTGTTGAAGAAACTGAAGATAAGGACACTCAATAAATATGTTGCAACCTAAGAGAACTAAATATAGAAGTCATCATCGCGGACGTCGTAAGGGCGTAGCTGTTGCAGGTAGTACTTTAAACTTTGGTGAATATGGTTTGAAAACTACTGAGGCTGCTTGGTTGACCTCTCGGCAAATAGAAGCTGCTCGTCGTGCTATGACTAGATACGCTAGAAGAGGCGGCAGAATGTGGATCAGAGTTTTCCCTGATAAAAGTGTAACGGCTAGAGCTGCAGAAACACGAATGGGTAAAGGTAAAGGTGCACCGGATCATTGGGTAGCGGTAGTAAAGCCAGGCAAAGTTTTATTTGAAATGGCTGGAATTCCAGAGGAAACTGCTAAACACGCATTGACATTAGCTGCTTCAAAGATGCCTATGGCAACTAAGATTGTTGTTAAACCTGGGATAGGATCTTAAAAAGGATATTTTATGGCAGAAATAGATGAAATAAGAGCATTGAGTGATAGTGATTTACAGTCAAACCTAGATTCTATTCAAGAAGAATTGATGAATATGAGGTTTAGGGTAGCAACTATGCAAATGACCAATATAAATGAAATGAAATTAGCAAAGAAACGTATAGCAAAGATAAAAACAGTAATTAGAGAAAGAGAAATAGCAGAGAGTTATTAATGAGTCACGATAGGCGAAAAATTAGAACTGGGAAAGTAGTAAGCAATTCAATGGATAAAACCATTGTAGTTTCTGTCGAGTGGAGACAACCCCATAGAATATATAAAAAAAATGTTCGAAAATGGAGTCGATTTAAGGTACATGACGAAACTAATCAATGTTCATTGGGCGATGTAGTAAGAATTATTGAAACAAGGCCATTATCGAAGACCAAAAATTGGAAAGTCCAAGAGATTATTCAAAAAGGTGATTTGGCAGATATTCAACCCCATGAGATTAACGATAATTCTATGAGTGAGAATGATTCTAATCAAATGGAAGGTGTTTCATGATACAACAGTACACACGTTTAAAAGTTGCTGATAATTCTGGAGCCAGAGTTTTGAGTTGTATTGGAGTTCCTGGGGGTTCAGGTAGAAAATATGCTTGGTTAGGTGATGTGATTGTTGCTTCAGTAAAAGAAGCTGCTCCATCTGCCGCAGTTAAAAAAGGCGATGTTGTAAAAGCTGTAGTAGTGCGAACTTCTAAGGCACATCGAAGAAAAGACGGATCACATATTAAGTTTGATGAAAATGCTGCTGTTGTGATTAATGATGACAGAATGCCTAGAGGTACAAGAATTTTTGGTCCTGTAGCTAGAGAATTAAGAGACAAAGATTTTATGCGAATTGTTTCTCTTGCTCCTGAGGTGATTTAGTATGAAACTTAAAAAAAATGACACTGTAATGGTAATGAGAGGGCGAGACAGAGGTAAACAAGGAGTTGTACAAGAATGCTTACCTGAAAAGTCACGCGTTATTGTTGAGGGTGTGAATTTAGTTAAAAAACATACAAAGCCTCAAGGTATGAGAGCTGGAGGAATTATTGAAACAGAATTACCTATTCATGTTTC
>CAJWPE010000002.1 GCA_913045625.1 uncultured Chloroflexota bacterium
TTTTGAAACAGCAAAAATAGAATTTGATAAAAAGATTAAGTCAGTAATTTTCACTTCTCAATTCCCAGACTTTTTCCCTGTTGGTTTTGTTCATAGTAATACCGAATTTGTTTTGGAAAATTCTATTACTCAATTGATTTCAAAAATTCGACAACCTGTAATTATGTCTGTAGAGAAAAATGCAAAAGACTATGGATTTGAATCTATGATTAGTGCAGACCTTGTGGTTTGTACTACAGGGTCTATTTTTTCATATCGACAATTGATCGAAGGTATTCCTCCGCTTGGAGGAGTTACTCAAAGATTACCTAGATTAATTGGAGTTGGAAGATCATTGGATATGATTTTGACTGGAAGAGAAATTTCATATGATGAAGCATTAGATATCAATTTGGTTCAGTATATTTCTGAAACTACTGCTATAGATGAAAGTCTCAAAATTTCTCAATCAATTAATCAAATGGCTCCAATAGCTCTTCTTTATATTAAAGAAGCTGTAAAAACAGGAAAAGAAATGACTTTGACGCAAGGAATTTCTTTAGAGGCAGACTTAAGTTTTCTTTTACAGAGCACGCATGATAGGAAAGAAGGGTTGGATTCCTTTTTCGATAGAAGAAAGCCAGAATTTAAAGGTGAATGAATTTTGACTAACCAAAATGATTCAGTAGTTCAATATTTTACCAAAGACGATATTGCATTAATTAGTTTGAATAGGCCACATCAAATTAATGCATTTAATGTTCAAATGCGTGATGAATTGTACGAGGTTTTGTCTCTTTTTCAGAGAGACACTTCTGTAAAAGTTGCGATCATTAAAGGTAATGGTACAAAAGGATTTTGTGCAGGAGCAGACTTGAGTGAGTTTGGGTCAGCTCCATCACAGATTATAGCTAGAGAAATTAGATGGCAAAGAGATTTGTGGGGGTTGTTTTTAAAAATACAGAAACCAATTATTGCTCAACTTCATGGTTTTGTGATCGGATCAGGAATTGAAATTGCTTCATTTTGTGATGTGAAAATTGCAACTAAAACAGCTAAATTCAGTATGCCAGAATCTTCTTTGGGATTAATTCCTGCTGCTGGAGGAACTCAGACATTACCTAGATCGATAGGTATATCAAATTCACTTAAAATGTTACTGACAAATTTGCAAATTGATGCCAAAACTGCAAAAAAAAATGGATTGATAGATAGAATAGTTGATGATGAAGACTTGGATCAGCAAGTATTTTTGATTGCTAAACAAATTTCGAACATAGAAGCTGGCTTGGCTGGTTCAGTAAGAAAGTTGCTAAGGAATTCTTTAGATCATGAAATTTATACAGGAATTGTTGAGGAAAAATTTCAATCAAAAAAATTTCTATTAAGTTGAATAATGGCTGCCCGGCCAGGATTCGAACCTGGGTTGAAGGAGTCAAAGTCCTTAGTGCTACCACTACACCACCGGGCATATAGATTCAGCTTGATAGTATATCTTAAGTTATGACTAGGGTGAAATAATTTTTCCTAAATACAGTCCTATTAATGCAGCGATTAACCCTAATATTAAAGTGGCAATAATATTAGTGGACGCTTTGAGAAATTCTCCTTCAGAGGCTAATTGGATAGTGTTAACTGTGATCGTTGAAAAAGTTGTGAATGATGCTAAAAATCCTACAGCTATCAATAAATTGTATTCTGAATAAAAAGTTTGTTTGTTTAATGAAATCCCTATAAATAGACCTAACATCAATGAACCAGATATGTTTACTAGTAGAATACTAATTAAATTAGATTTGAAATATCCTGCTGTAAGTATAGTGATTCCATACCTTGAAACAGCACCCAATGCACCACCAAATGCTACTAAAATCCAATTCATTTCCCCTCCATTTTAGCAATATGTCTATATGCTGAAATCGCAGCGATAGAGCCGTCACTAGCGGATGTTATTAATTGTGAGAATGATTTGTTTCTGATATCTCCTGCAGCAAATATTCCCGGTTGGTTAGTATTTAAATTTTCATCAGTAATTATGTGCCCTGATTTATCAGTGGCAACAAGATTGTTGAAATGTTGAGTATTAGGATCTAACCCTACAAAAATAAATACTCCATCCATTCTTGTTTTTGTGATTTCATTATTGGATAAATTGAGAATTGAAATTTGCTCTACCATTCCATCACCATGAATTTCAGAAATCTGTACATCGTATTGCACAGAAATTTTTTCATTTGATGCGATTCGATCTTTTAAGATTTGTTGTGCATGAAGACTTGATTTGTTGCATAGTATTTGTATGTCTCTTGCAAATTCACTAAGAGATAAAGCTTCCTGTAATGCAGAGTCACCTCCGCCTACAACGCAAACTTTTTGATCAATAAAAAAAGCTCCATCACAGGTTGCACAGTAAGAAACTCCTCCTCCAATTAATTCGTTTTCTCCAGGAATATTTAGTTTTGATAAAGTAGAACCTGCGGCAATAATGATTGTTTTAGTTGTGATTTCAAATTCAGAAGATTGTATGAACCATGTGTCTCCGTTTTGTGAAATTTCTGAAATTTCTGACATTACAAAAGTTGAACCATTAGATTGAGCTTGATTTTTAATCAACTCAGTGAGATCTGCCCCTGAGATACCTTGTGGAAACCCTGGAAAATCTTCTATTTTTTCTACATTAATTACTTGTCCTCCAGGTATTAGGTTCTCTACAACCTGAGTTTTTAATCCTAATCTAGAGGAGTAGATTGCGGCAGTCATGCCTGCTACACCTGATCCGATTATGACAACATCAAATTTTTCCATGACTTATCTCCTGAAAAATGTATAGAATTGTGTTGAATTATAAAATATTTCTAGGAATGATTAAATGAACCAATCTCTCAAAAGTTTTTTTACACATTTAGAATGTACATATTGCGGCCAAAAATTTGATAAAACTATTGTCAACAGACTATGTGGAATTTGTGGGAAAGTTTTATTTGCAAAATATGATTTGCTGAGTGCTGCACAATTCATTAATCCAGAAATCATTAAAAATCGTGCTCCAAATATGTGGAGATATTTTGAAGTTATGCCAGTGATTGATCAGCAATATGTGGTTTCACTTGGAGAGGGATTCACACCTATTTTGAACTGCACTGATTTAGGTGAAGAAATTGGGATTAAAGATTTACTTATTAAAGATGAAGGATTAAATCCTACAGCTTCATTTAAGGCTAGAGGATTATCTGCTGCTGTATCAAAAGCTAAAGAATTAGGAATCACATCTATCACTATGCCATCTGCGGGAAATGCTGCTGGAGCCATGAGTTCATATGCAGCGAGAGCTGGTATAAAATCTTATGTTTTTATGCCTAAAGATGCGCCATTTGCCAATAAAGAAGAAGCGATTATGACAGGTGCCACAGTTGAATTGATTGATGGTTTAATTAGTGATGCGGGGGTCATATCTAGAGAAAAAGCCCAACAAAATAACTGGTTTGATGTATCTACTTTACAGGAACCATATAGAGTAGAGGGTAAAAAAACGATGGGTTACGAAATTGCCGAACAAATGAATTGGGAAATTCCTGATGTCATTATTTATCCGACAGGTGGAGGTACAGGTATAGTAGGTATTTGGAAAGCTTTTGATGAGATGGAACAAATGGGTTGGATTGGGCCCGAAAGGCCCAGAATGTATGCTGTTCAAGCAGAAGGTTGTGCTCCTATTGTAAGAGCTTTTTTGAATAATGATGAGTTCGCTGAGCCATGGGTTAATGCTAATACTTATGCTTCTGGCATACGTGTTCCATCAGCTATTGGCGATTATTTGATTTTAGAGGCGTTAAGGAAAAGTAATGGGGGAGCACTTTCTGTTTCTGATCAAGAAATGAAAAATATGACTAAAGTGATTTCAGAATTAGAAGGAATATTTGTTTGTCCTGAGGGAGCAGCTACTGCAGTTGCTTTGGAAAAACTTGTTTCTACTCATCAGATTAAATCTGATGATCAAGTCTTATTGCTTAATACGGGATCAGGATTGAAATATTTAGAATATAAATGAGGTTGAAGTGTTTGTAATTGGAACAGCTGGCCATGTAGATCATGGAAAATCTTCCTTAGTAAATATATTGTCAGGAATTGATCCTGATAGATGGCAGGAAGAAAAAGACAGAGGAATGACTATAGATTTGGGGTTTGCTTGGTTTGAGCTTCCAAGTGGAAATGAAGTGAGCATCATAGATGTGCCTGGACATGAAAAATTTGTAAACCATATGTTAGCTGGAGTAGGTGGAATCGACCTCGCGTTAATGATAATAGCTGCAGATGAGTCAATTATGCCCCAAACATTAGAGCATTTTCATATTTTAGATTTGTTAGGAGTTTCTAAGGCAATTGTTGTCCTTACTAAAACAGATTTAGTTGATGAAGAATGGTTGAATTTGATAGAGATAGAGTTACAAGATTTTTTAAACGAGACTAATTGGAAGGATTCCCCCATAGTTCCATTATCAAATCGTACTAAAGAAGGATTGAATCAATTAATTGATGAAATAGATAAGTGTTTAAATTTAACTAATCCTCCAAAAAATATTGGGTTGCCAAAAATATATGTTGATCGCTCCTTTTCAGTTAAAGGTTTTGGAACTGTTATTACAGGAACTTTGATTAATGGATCTATTCAAGTGGGAGATGATTTAGAAATAATGCCTCAAGGAATTAAAACTAAAATTAGAGGTATACAAGCTCATCAATCAAACCATCAAGAAATTAACCCTGGAACTAGAGTTGCTCTAAATTTATCGGGGATTGATAAAAAAGATATCTCTAGAGGGGATTTATTAGTAAAACCTGAAACTACAGGTAACACAGAAGTTGTAGATGCATCCTTTGAATTATTGAAAGAATATCCCAATGAACTTCGACATAATATAAATGTAACTTTTCATGTTGGAAGTAGAGAATTATTTGCAAAACTAAGATTACTTGAAAAAGATGTTCCAGTACCTGGTAAAGAACATTTTCTTCAGTTTAAATTTGAAAATCCACAACCAATTTCCAAAGGTGAAAGATATGTGATTCGCTCTAATATGAAAACCATTGGTGGTGGAATTATTTTAGATTTAGATGCTAAACGACATAAACGAGGGGATGATAATTTAATTGAAAAATTAGCTTCTCTGAAATCAGGGTCGATTAGCCAAAAAATAGTGAATGTATTATATGAAAAAAATATAATGACATTTAATGCATTTTTGAAAGATATCGATATTGATTTTGATGAATTAATTCAAGTGATTGAAAGATTAAAAAAAGAATCTGAGTTGATTCAAATTGGCAATTCTTATACGGAATCTGAGTTCATTCTTTCTCAATATAGATTAGAAAAAATTAAAGAGATTGAAAATAGTCTGATTTTATTTCATAAGGAATTCCCACTAAGAAAAGGGATTACCGCTCAATCACTTAAAATTGATTTAGGCCTCAATGAAAGAGTTTTTACGTATCTGATCGAATTCATGAAAAATCATAATATTTCTGAGATTTCAGGCAATATTGCAATGAAAGATTTTGTGCCTGAATTGAATAGGATTCAATTAGATTTTGTTACAGCTATGATAGAAAATTTGAATATAGACCCATTTAATTTACAACACATTAGAAAATTTGATCATGAAATTTTGAATTTTCTTTTAGTACAAAATATATTGGTTAAAATTGATGAGAACTTTATAGTGACGCAAGAATTTTTTGAAAATATTATTAATTCAATTTCTCAACATATTCAAATAAATAAATCAATTACAGTTGGCGAATTCAGAGATTTATTCAGTACAAGTAGAAAATTTGCCTTATTGATTTTAGAATATCTGGATTCTAAGCAAATCACAAAACGAGTAGGGGATGCTCGTATATTAAGATGAATTTTTTTTTAATTTTTCAATCACTTCAATTAATTCATTAAAATCACTAGGGTAAATTTGACTTAATACAGTTTGAGTAATTATCTTTTTTGCCTCTTCTTCACTAGAACAAACATTTTCAATAGATTTTTGGAATAGAATTATTTTTTCAGGGATTTGTTTTTCATACCCATAAGAATTTGTGTGAGGAATTTTTTCGTGCAGGCTAAGTAATTCTAGGGGGTTTTCTACGCCCGTTCCTAAAAGTTCATCAGAAGATGGTGTTGGTTTTAACTCAAATTCAATGTTTTGGCACTTTATCCTGATTGATAAATCTAACGCTTCAATAGATTCATGAATCAATAAGTTGAAATCAGTTTGAGTAAATTCCATAAACCCTCCAAGTTCAATTTATCATGATTTGTTGATGGATTCACTAATTAATATTTAATTAGTTGATTGTTTGAATCACACAATGTATTCTACCTGAGTCTACTAAATGTAGACTCGCGGGTTCACTTGTTTTTGAGTTTCCTGGTCCTAATATATACACGGAGGTATTAATAAATGACCGATTTAAGAAAAACTGCTGCGATAGTTGGTGTTGATGAATCAGATGAAATAGGTAAAGTTCCTGATAAGTCTAATTTGCAACATCATGCTGAGGCAGCTCATAACGCTCTAGCAGATGCAGGGCTTTCGTTAAAAGATGTTGATGGACTATTTACAGCTGGTACATCTACTTTGCAATTGGGAGAATACTTAGGAGTTAAACCTTCTTTTGTTGACACTACTGCAGTTGGAGGTTCATCTTTTATTATTCACATTGCACATGCAATTGCAGCCATTGATGCTGGATACTGTGATGTAGCTCTGGTTACACACGGTGAGGCCGGAAGAAGCATGAGGAGTAGGCCTGGTGGAAACGCATCAGATCCTGATCCACAATATCAAACCCCATATGGTTTTATTGGTCAACCAGTTGCATATTCTATGGCTGCGCGCAGGTATATGCATATGTACGGCGAAGATAAAACTAGGCAAGGTATGGCAGAAATTGCAGTAGCTACTAGAAAATGGGCATTAAAGCATCCCAAATCTTATATGAAGGATGAAATGAGTTTTGACGATTATCATAATTCACGTTGGATCGCTTGGCCATTTCACTTGTTAGATTGTTGTTTAGTAACAGACGCTGGTGGTGCATTTGTAATTACATCTGCAGAGAGAGCAAAAGATACAGCTAAAAAACCTGTATATATTTTGGGTGCTGCAGAAGGGCAAACTCATGGAATGATTAGTCAGATGCCTGATTTGACTCGAACTAATGCTGTTAACAGTGGACCTAAAGCTATGCAAATGGCAGGTATCACCCATTCAGATGTTGATCTGGCTATGATTTATGATTCATTCACTTACACTGTAATGGCTACATTAGAAAGCTTAGGTTTTTGTGGTCCTGGTGAAGCTGCAGATTTTGTAGCGAATCAAAGGACTGCTCCAGGTGGCGATTTTGCCATGAATACTAATGGTGGTGGTCTTTCTCATACCCATTCAGGAATGTATGGAATGTTTTTGATACTTGAAGCTGTTCGACAACTTCGAGGGGAATGTGGTGATAGACAAATTAAAGATCATAATATCGCTTTAGTTAACGGAACTGGTGGATCTCTATCATCTACTGGAACTACAGTTTTAGCGGTAGATTAATTATAGGAGAAAAATAATGGCTTATAACAAACCAATTCCAGTTCCTCAAGGGGAATCAGATGTTTATTGGCAAAAAGCGAAACAGGGAGAACTTTGGCTAAGATATTGTAATAGCTGTAAGGAAGCATATTTCTTTCCTACTGATATTTGTAGAGCAATACCTTGTGCTAATCCAAGAGATACAACCTGGATCCAAGCATCAGGTAAAGCTACTCTGTATACTTTTGCAATTGTTGGATACGAGACAGGTAAGGCTCCGCATCCAGGATTTGAGGCTCCTTACGTGACTGCAATCGTTGAATTAGAAGAAGGTCCAACTATGCCTACTAATATAGTTATGGATGATCCAACTCCAGAAAAATTACAGATAGGTATGCCATTGGAAGTTGTTTTTGAAGATATTACTGACGAAATAGCTCTTCCAAAGTTTAAACCTGTGTAATGTATGTTAATAATCATCCTGTGATATATAAATTCACAGGATGATTATTTGAATTTACTTGCACAATTCGTACAATACATTGAATGGGAAAATTCCCGTAAAATGTCCATCACTCCACAAAAATTGGATTGCATAGTTTCCTATCATCAAATGGTCTTCTACTTCTAAATCATTAGGTATGCTAGCTGGATCAAGAAGTTGCCTACTGCTCCATTCCTCCACACATTCAGCACATTGGCAACTAATTCTTAATTCTCGGCAGTCGTACGTGCACTCTTTACCATCACTCCATCTGATTAAAATTTTATTTCTATATAATCCAACTTTATCTATAGATAATTTATTCAATATCTGATCCTATATTTTGATATGTTGACCAAAGTATATCCGAATGATAGTCTCGAATAACACCTTTTCACCTACTATCGTTTGTAGTTTTAATACAAAAGTAAATATGTAAATTTATGAAAAATCAAGAATTATTAGATTTAAGATATAGAATGCGACATTCTGCAGCTCATGTAATGGCAGATGTTGTGACTAAAATGTTTCCTGAAGTAAAATTGGCTATTGGCCCCCCCACGGATGCTGGATTTTACTACGATTTTCTTTCAGAAAAACCTTTTTCAGAAGAAGATTTAGAAACTATTGAAACTGAAATGAGAAAAATTATTCAAGAAGATCATCAATTTATATATAGTGAATATGATAGAGAACAATTGATTGAATTGAATAGAAATGAGCCCCTAAAACTTGAAGTGATTTCTGGAATTTCTTTAGATGAAACACTTTCAACTTTCAAACATGGAGATTTTGAAGACTTATGCGCTGGCCCACATGTTGAATCTACTGGCAAAATTCTAGCATTTAAATTATTAAATGTTGCTGGAGCCTATTGGAGAGGAGATGAAAGTCGTCCTATGTTACAAAGAATTTATGGGACAGCATTTGAATCTGAACAGGCTTTAAATGATCACTTGACTCAATTACAAGAAGCACAAAAAAGAGATCATAGATTATTAGGGAAACAATTAGATTTATTCTCTATTAACGATGATATTGGTTCAGGTTTAATTCTTTGGCATCCCAAAGGTTCTAGAGTTAGAAATATTTTTGAAGACTACTGGAGACTAGAACATTACCAACGTGGCTATGATTTGGTCCACACACCTAATATAGGTAAATCAAATTTATGGAATACTAGCGGGCATTTAGAATTTTTTCAGGAAAATATGTTTCCAGAAATGGAATCTGATGGAATGGAATATTATTTAAAACCTATGAATTGCCCCTTTCATATTATGTATTACAGGTCAAATTTAAGGAGTTACAGAGATTTACCTATGAAGATTGGTGAACTTGGAACTGTTTATCGATATGAGCGAGGAGGAACTCTTCATGGAATGATGAGAGTAAGAGGTTTTACTCAAGATGATGCACATATTTTTTGTACTGAAGACCAAATTGAATCTGAAATTGACCAAGTTTTAGATTTAACTTTTGAAATGCTTAATGCATTTGGGTTTTCAGAATTTTCATTAAATTTATCTACAAAACCTGAGAAAGCAGTTGGTAATAACGATCAATGGCAAATTGCAGAAAATTCTTTGAAAAATACTTTGAATAGAAAAGGTTTAGATTTTTCTATTGAAGAAGGTGGAGGGGCTTTTTATGGGCCTAAAATTGATGTAAATATTAAAGATGCTATTGGTCGTCATTGGCAGTGTACCACCATACAATTTGATTTTAATTTACCACAAAGATTTGGTTTAACATATATTGGTGAAGATGGAAAAGAACATCAACCTTTTATGGTTCATAGAGCTATTTTTGGGTCTTTAGAACGTTTTATGGGTATTTTGATTGAACATTTTGGCGGAGCTTTTCCATTATGGTTATCGCCAGTCCAAGTTCAAATTATACCAATTGCAGATCGTCACATTGATTATGCAGAGAATATTTTGAATCAACTTCAATCCGAATCTATTCGTGTAACGATTGACTCAAGAAGTGAAAGAATGAACTCAAAAATTAGAGAAGCTCAAATTAATAAAATTCCATATATGCTAATAATGGGAGATAGAGAAATAGAATCAGGTACTGTTGGAGTTAGATTAAGATCAGGAGAAGATTTGGGACCTGTTTTAATTCCTCAATTGATAGATCGAATCAAAAATGAAGTTCTTACAAAGTTCATAGATATCAAATTTTGAGATAATGATATTTTGATTGATGCATTCCTATTACTGTGCTATATTTTTTATCTTATGAAATAAATACGGGAGAAATAAAATACCTAAAAATTATAGAGTTAATCAGGAAATTCGAGTCCCCACAGTTTTAGTAGTAGATGAAACGGGAGAACAATTAGGTGAACTTAAAGTGGATGAAGCTATCGAGATGGCTACTGCTAAAGGTCTAGATTTAGTCGAAGTTGCTCCTGCAGCTAAGCCTCCAGTATGTAGATTTTTAAATTATGGAAAATTTAAATATGAAGCTACAAGAAAAGAAAAAGAAGCTAGAAAAATTTCTAAAGCAAAATCTAACAATCAACTTCGTGAAGTTAGAATGAAAACTAGAATTGGAGATCATGATAGGCAAGCTAAGACTAGGATGGTAAAAAGATTATTGTTAGAAGGTTCTAAAGTAAAGGTATCTATAATTTTTAGAGGACGAGAATCTCAACATCCTCAGATAGGAATGGAATTGTTAAAAAGTGTCGCGGAAGATTTGCAAGATGACGCTGTATTGGATTCTCCTCCTAAATTTGAAGGCAGATTTTTAGCAATGATTTTATCTCCTGGAGCTAATTTGAAGAAAGAAATGAACAATAAGGATTTAGAAAGTGCCAAAGCTTAAGACTCACAAAGGGGCAGCAAAAAGATTCAAAGTCACCGGTTCAGGTAAATTGGTAAGAATGAAAGGATTGAGAAGTCACCTTAGGCGTAAAAAATCTAATAAAGTAAAAAGACAATTCTCTTCTACTATTCCTGTAAGTAGTGCAGATGTTCCTAGATTAAAAAAATTATTACCCAAATAACTGGAGAAATTAACTGTGACAAGAGTCAAGACTGGCGTAGTTAGGCGTCGAAGACACAAGAAAACTTTAAATATGACAAAGGGCCATCAAGGTGTTAGGCATTCTCTTTACCGACGGGCACATGAGTCATTGATACATGCTCTACAATATTCATATGACCACCGTAAAAAGAAAAAGGGTGATATGAGAAAGTTATGGAATGTACGAATCAATGCAGCTTCTAGAGATAACGGCATTTCTTACAGTAAATTGATTCATGGCATGAATTTGGCTGGAATTGAAATTAATAGAAAAGTATTATCTGAAATGGCTATTACAAACCCTGAAGCATTTTCAAATATTGTTGATTCTGCTAAACAAGCTTTAGGGGAATAGAATTTTACTCTTTAGATAAGATTTTCATATCGTTCACCAATTTTTCAGGATCTATTGGTGAGTTATGTACTACTTTTGCAGATCCTTTTTTATTAAAAATATATACGGGTGACGTATGAATTATTTTGTTTTTTGTAGCTAGGTTTTGGGTTAATTCTTCGATAGGGTTTGTGGGCATCGGGTTGATAAAATAATTTTCCCAAATAGGTTCCAAAGAATTTTTGTTTCCTGTTATATAAGACCAGTTAGATTGAAGTTCCCATTTTTCTATAAAATTATCTACAGATATTTCATTGTCATTTTCAGGATCTACGCTAATTAGTATTACAGGTGTTTCTGTTTCAGAATTATTTAAAATCAAAGATTGTTTAATTTGAGAAGTTACTATGGGGCATACATTTGTACATTCTGTAAAAACAAAAGTCATTAAAAATATGTCCTGGTTCATGTTGGAAGAATCTATAGTTTTGCCTTGATGATCAATTACTTTGAATGGAATTGAATTATGGTTATTGAGAATATTTCCTTGAATTTCAATTTTATTAAAACAAGAAACAAAAGACATTATGAAGAAAAATAAAAGCAGTAGTCTAAATTTCAAAAAGAATTATGAATTTGTACGTTTTTCTAAAAAATATGCGATTACAGGAGTAGCTATTAATAAAACTAACCCTAGAATAATTACTCCCCAAGTTCCGAAAGATGTGTGATGGTGTAATTGGTAAAAAATGAAACCTAAAGCAACTGCATATACTGCTATTGCTACAAAAGATGTCAGAGGTAGTAAAATAGATAAAACGAAATTGTTCACTTGTTAATCCTAATAAAATTCACTTTTTATTTGTCTCCTGATCATACCACTTATAGAATGCTAGCACTATAAGGAATAGGAACATAAAGCCACTACCGACTTTCATGATTATTCCACCAATTTGTTGATCTAATAAAGGGGAAATCCCGAAAATTCTTTCAGCTTCTATGTAGTGCTGATAAATTGGTTGACGAGCAAACGTGACTATGCCAAAAACAATAATTTGGGCAAGAGACATTACAAATAAATATATCATTTGTAACGGATATGGCAGCTGAGGAATTTGTTTAATCTGGCTACACAACGGCCACCACATCATTATTGCAGCAAGCATGAATAATAAATGTTCAAATACATGAATCCAATGAAATTTTACAGATAATTCATATAAAACGGGTAAATGCCAAACAGAAAAAATGAAATTAAAGAAAACGATTGTAATTAAGGGATGAAAAATTATTTTAAATATTTTTAGTGTGATTTTTCCACTAAAAATTGGAGAAATCAGCCATTTTGGGGTTCCTAAAATTAATAGTGGAGGTGATAGTAATGTGATCACTACATGTTGAAACATATGTACACTAAATAAAAAATCATCACTCAAAACATGGATTGGGGATGATATAGAAAGAAAAATCATCAGATTACCCAATGTAAATAATAAGCTTCGATACGGTGATTTAGGGATATCAGGAAAATTACGTTTTCTATAGGGGCCTGTGAAGTATAAATAAGCTAACTGAAGCGCACCGAGCCCCAAAACAACTTCTATGTGTCCGTGCCAATGTAACCAAATAGAATTAGAATTAATCAAATTTTAATCATGAATTAGACTAAGTATTACCATCTTCCAATTCCAAAACTAAAAAGAGCTACTAGTGCAGAAATTACTACAGTTGCAAGAACCACTCCAGTAACGAATAAGTATGAAAATAATCGGTGCTCATACCTTAGGTGCATGTAGTACATGGCTACTAGAGCAAATTTACCCGTAGAAAGTACTACTAAAATTGGTATCATCCAATAGCCTAAGAATTCCAAGTAAAATATTCCAACTTCAATAGCTGTAATAACACTTAAAACCATAGCTATTCTAAAATATTGTTTTGCTGTTGGGTGATGTGCTTCTTCTTGACTCATATTTTTCCTTTAAGAACCTGGGAATGGAAATACTCCGAACAAGTATATTACTGTAAATATCACAATCCAAACTACGTCAACAAAGTGCCAGTATAAGGCAGCCAAATCCACATCAAGATGACTTTCTGGAGTGACCTTTCCTTTTTTATAAGATAAAAATAATAAAGATAATATCCAAATTATCCCTAATGTGACGTGAGCACCATGAAATCCTGTCAAAGTATAGAAAGTAGTTCCAAATAAGTTGGTTTGAGGTTTCAGTCCATCGTGTGTTTCTACATGATCTTCTTTAGCTTTTGCACATAACTCTTCTTCATAGTCATCAAATATGCCGTGTTTTACTGTTTTTTCATTACAAGATTCTATATCTACATGAAAAGTTGAAAAGCTGCTGAATTCATATACTTGAAACCCGACAAAGGTTGCACCCATGATTGCTGTTGAAGCCATCCAAATTCTAAAGCCGTTCATTTTATTTTGAGTTAGGGCTGCGTATGCTAACACCATACTCATACTACTCATTAATAATACAAAAGTGCTTACTGAAGTTACAGGGATGTCAAAAACATCTATAGGATAAGGGCCTACAAGGCTTTTACCTTGGTATACTAAGTATGTGGCAATTAATGCTCCAAAAAACATACAATCCGAACCCAAAAAGGCCCACATCAACATTTTTCGATGATTTAATCCCGTTGTTGTGTACTCATGATCATCATGAGTTGTGTCTTTATTTACTTCTGTAGCCAATTTATACCCTCAACTATTATTCTGGATCGTTAACTGGTTCTAAAGACCAAGAGTAGACACCAATAAATGTAATTATTAAACCTATTACTGCTATTGAGTATGGGAAAATTAATTCGTTAAATACTACACCATATGCACCCACAAATAATCCGAGAGCAACTACAAATGGCCAATATGAAGCTTGTGGCATATGGATCTCGTGGTTTTCTTCTCCTGAGCCTCCACTAATAGGGACTGCTCGGTTTTGAGAATCTTGTTTAGTAACCCACCAGTCATCTAATGCAGTTACTACTGGTATTTCATCAAAATTATGTTCCGGAGGAGGTGATGATATAGACCATTCCAATGTTCTTCCATCCCATGGATCTGATGGAGCAGATGGTCCATTTCTCCAGTGTCTGCCTAGGTTATTGATCATTACAAGAAAACCGGCTATCAGAATAAAAACTCCAGCAGTGGCGACTGCGTTCCATAGATCCCAACCCATACCTTCAGCATATGTATAAATTCTTCTAGGCATACCGTCTAAACCTACAAAGTGCATTGGGAAAAACGTTACATTTTGGCCAATCATCATTAACCAAAAATGTATTTTTCCTTCTTTTTCGCTATACATTTTCCCACTGTACTTAGGGAACCAATAATAAATTCCAGATAAAATTGCCATTATTGCTCCTCCAAAAAGAACATAATGGATGTGAGCAGGCACAAAGTACGTATCTTGTTGTTGTGCATCGTGAGCTGACACAGCGTGCATTACTCCACTAAGCCCTCCAATTAAGAACATAGCTATAAAGCCTAAAGAAAATAGCATTGGAGTATTTAATTTAATTGATCCACCCCATATTGTACCGATCCAGTTAAACATTTTTATTCCAGTCGGAACTGCAATCAACATTGTAGTTATTGTGAAAACAGTATTTGCTACAGGACCTAATCCGACTGTGAACATGTGATGGCTCCATACCATCCATCCCATGAATGCAATTATTGCTCCAGCAAGAACAACTGTCGCATATCCAAAAAGAGGCTTTTTAGAAAAAACGGGCAGAACCTCTGAAACTATTCCCATGGCAGGAAGGATCAATATGTAAACTTCAGGATGACCAAAAACCCAAAAAAGGTGTTGCCACAATACTACTGATCCACCATTAGCAACATTAAAAAAGTTGAAACCGAAATATCTATCAAAAGTTAATTCAATTAAAGCTACTGTGATAACTGGGAACGCTAATACTAGCAGGATAGCTGTAATGAAAGTCATCCATGTAAACAAAGGAAGTCTCATCCACGTCATTCCAGGAGCTCGTAGATTAATTATAGTTACTATAAAATTGAATGCTGATGCTAGGGAAGCTATTCCCAAAATTTGTAAACTGATGATCCAGAAATCTATTCCTTTACCAGGATTTTGATCTATTGATGTCAATGGAGCATATCCAAACCATCCAGCATCCGTAGCTCCACCTATCCAACTTAATTTAAGCATTAATGCCCCGCCTAAAAAGGTCCAATAACTGAATGCATTTAATCTCGGAAATGCCACGTCTCTAGCACCAATTTGTAATGGGATTAAATAGTTAAAAAATGCAGCACTTAACGGCATTATTGCCAAAAATATCATGGTAGTGCCATGCATGGTGAAAAGCTGGTTATATATAGCTGCTGAAACAATTCCTAATTCTGGACCAGCAAGCTGCAGTCTCATTAATGTAGCTTCTACCCCGCCGGATAAGAATAAAAAAAACGCAGTGATTCCATACAATATTCCTATGCGTTTGTGATCAATTGTAGTAAACCAGCTCCATATACCAGTAGGGTGAACTGGCCTAGGAATTCTGATACTAGGAATTGGTATTGGTAATGAACTCAAAATTTCCCTCCAATGTTTTTACTTTAAGGTAGTCAAATATCCAACAAGTGCGGATATTTCACCTTCAGTAAGTTTTCTGTCAGGGTTAGTGTAAACAACTCCCTGAGCAGCCATAATATTTCCTGGTTTTATACTATTAGGATCTTTAATCCAATTACGTAAGTTTTCTTGTAAATAAGAATCGTTTACGAGACCACCATCTTCAGAGTTTGTTAGTACCCCAGCAGCTAAGTGCCTCCTAGATGCTACATGAGCAAGGTTTGGGCCTATTCTTCCTTTGGATCCTTTATTAACTACAGTTTTTAGTGCATGACAACCACTGCATCCTGCAGTTTTAAATACGTCTTTACCTGATAAAGCTAAAGGATCTGATGATTCGTTAGCGGGTGTAGATTGATATGTTAACCAGTCATTGAACTCATTTTCTGGAACTGCCACAACTCTAAACCGCATATTGGCATGAGAATCTCCACAATATTCTGCACACTGCCCGTAATAAACTCCTGGCTTATCAGCTTCGAACCACATGGTATTTCCTTCTGAAGGTACCATATCAACTTTACCAGCTAATTTTGGTACCCAAAAACTATGAATCACATCAACCGAATCTAATTGAATGGATATTGGGTATCCAACTGGAATATATACTTCATTAGCTGTCACAATTTCTTTGTCTGATTCATTGGGGCTAGGGTAACGAAACTCAAACCACCATTGATGGCCAATAGCTTGTAATGTGTGTTGTTCTAAGGCGTGTTTTGGGGGTTCGGCTGCATAAAACAATGTATTGATTGTAGGAATGGCAATGATGATTAACATCAGTGCTGGTAAAGATGTCCAAACAAATTCTAATTTTGCGTTCCCATGAGTTTGTTTAGGGGTTTCGGATTCATCTTTTCTTCTATATTTAATTATTGAGTATGCTAAGACAGCTTCAACCAATACGAATACGATAGCTGCTCCAGCTAAAATCCACCAAAACACATTTAGTTGTTTTGCTGCAACAGGACCTCTGGCATCAAATGTGGACTGATTATGTTCTGGGTAACAAGCCACAAATACCATCGATATTATTAGTGTAAGCAGTAACGGTGTGGCTTGCTTAAATTTATTAAAATTCAACATCTATATAAGGCAACCTATCTTTAGTTAATTTATGATTTCACACAAATGTAAACAGTACAAAATCAAAACCGAATCGTCAATAAAATTTTATCATGAACTCTTAAAGTGAACTACTAAATAATTAAGCTTTCCAAGGAAATTGCTAAGAATATTCCTGCTAAGTAGGCCAAAGAAAATAAATATGTAGGCAGAGCGAGAGAAATGTTTTTATTTTTTAATAATTTCCATGCAAAGACTATAAATCCTAAATTAAGAAATAATGTTGTGATTCCATATATAGGGCCAAGCTGTTCAACAAATATCCAAGAAATAATTCCAAAAACTAAAAGTACCAAAGTGTAAATAAAAATTTGTATTTTTGTGTGATGTACTCCAGATACAACAGGGAGCATTGGTACACCTGCTTTTTCATAATCATCTTTTAGTAAAAGTGATAATGCCCAAAAATGTGGAGGAGTCCATAAAAAAATTAATGCAAATAAGGCTAGCGGGGCTAAATGAATAAAATCACCAGTGACAGCACTCCAGCCTATTACTGGAGGAATTGCACCTGCAGCTCCGCCGATTACAATGTTTTGAGAAGTGTAACGTTTTAATCCAATTGTATATATGAATACATAAAATAAAGTAGCACTAATTGCTAATATTCCACTAATTAAATTTGCATATCTCCATAAAATTACAAATCCAATTATATTTAATGCAATTCCAAAAATTAAAGCACCAATAGGATTTACTTTTCCTGTTGCAACATGCCTTTTACTTTTTGTTCTGTCCATTTTTTGATCGATATCACGATCCCAGAAGTTGTTGATTGAGTTTGCGCCTCCTGCAGTTAACGCTCCACCAATTAGCACTGATAAAGTAATTATTAAATTGGGGAATCCTTGTGACGCAAGAAATAATCCACCAACAGCTGTAATAAGCAAAAGGATTATGATTTTAGGTTTAGTGACGGCAAAATACAAACTAATAATTTGCATTTTTTTCCTTGTTTTTACGAGGTATTCGTTTTGTTGTTTTTTGATACAGAGTAATAGACTACTACAGATAAATATATTGTAGCCACCCATACTACTGTTGCTAGAGAAAGATGTGTAGTTTTGACGTGTCCACTAAACCCTGACCAAATCACCCATGCTCCAACTACAACCTGTAATAAAATTGCTCCAAGAGTTGAATGAATCGATCGTTTTATATCAGGGATATGTTTGCCTTTTTGATAAAAACTTAATCCCAAATAAACGCAAATAATTAAACCAATTAGTGCAATATATCTATGTAGCATGTGTATAGCGTAAACATGATTCCCTGTAGGAAAAATTTCTCCTCTACATAACGGCCAAGTAGAACAAGCAGAGCTTGCTCCCATTCCAACCATATATGAACCAGAAATCATTAATAAGTAAACTAAAGTAATCATTATAATGATTTTAGTTTTCCATTTTGTATCTTCAAAATGTGCTATTTCATTAATGTGAGGCATAGAAAATGAATACCAAGTCATCACTGTTAAACAAGCAATTAAAGATTGTGCCAGTGCTAGGTGAATTAATCTAACCCACCATACTAATTCCGTGATAACTGTTATCCCACCTAATATTGCAACTATGATTACCAGAATGACATTCGTTATAGAAAAGTTTTTCAATACTCGTATATTTTTATATTGGATGAGTGTAAAAAAACATAGAGAAAAAACTAACATCATTAATACAGATGCATTTAATCTATGAGACCATTCAACCCAAGTGTGAAAGTTCATTGGAGGTATAATTTGACCATAACACAAAGGCCAATCTGGGCAACCTAGACCTGATTCTGATGTTCTAACAAAGCCACCTAAAGTGATTTGTGCAAAAGCTGATAATAATGTGGCAACAGATAAATACTTATACCAAGATTTTATGTTTGTATTTATAGTAGATTGTGTATTTATCACGGTACCCTACGGGGCAACAGCTAATTCTGAGAGTAACTTTTTAGTGGATACTAGATGCTTATTTAATCTCATTTTTTCTGGCGCAATTCCTAGAGCTAATCCAACTAATTGTGGCAGATGAATGATTGGAAGGTCTATGTCTCGTTTTGCTATAGCGGCAGCATTAGGTTGGTATCCATCTAAATTGAGATGACAAAGAGGGCAGGGCGTAACCATAGCATCTGCTCCACGGTCTTTTGCAGCAATAGTATGATTTGCAACCATAGTTTGAGAATTTTTAGGATTAATAGTTAGGATTGGAAATCCGCAGCAAAGAGTACTACCAGGGAAATCTACTACCTCGGCTCCAACAGCTTCAATTACTTGTTCTAAGGCTTGTTTTCTTTCAGGGTTTTCGTCTAATTTTAAAGCTTTTGAAGGCCTTACAATATAGCAACCATAAAATGGAGCAAATCTAAACCCTTCTAGCTTACGAACAATTTTAGATTCTAAAAACTCAATTCCTAGATCCTCAGCAATGATCCATAATAAATGCTTTGGATCAACTGTTCCTTTATATTCCAACCCCTCGTCAGCTAATGTTTCATTTACTTGGGCTAAGTATTCTGGATCTTCAGTTAATCTTTGGTTAGCTTGAGACATGACACCCTGACAGGTGCTGCAAATTGTCATTAACGGCAGTCCTGATTTTTCAGCCAAAGCAAATGTCCTAGCATTTAGTGTGTCTGCGAGTAACAGGTTTTTTTCTTGTAAAACTCCTGCACCAGTACATGCTGCACCTTCTAATGCTTGTTCATCTAGTTCAATCCCTAAAATTTCACAAACCTCTAGAGTGGCACTGTATAGTTCTGGGCAGGCTCCTCTTGCGACACATCCGGGGTAAAAAGCATATTTCATTTTTTAGACTCAACTTTTTCAAAGATTTTTTTGATTTCTTTTGCACTGGATAGTTTGTGATGGAATATAGGTGGTCGTTTTCCTGTAAGCTGTGATTTGATGCCCAATGGAATTAGTCCTATCATAGCCTTAATATTGAAAATACCAAAGCTCATAATAGGTAATTTAAGTTCATCTAACCATCCGCTATTTTTGAGAAATTTTGCAAAAGCATTTGCGTGTCTAGCACCACTTGTATTGTTGTGTCCTGCATCCATTACCTTCTCTCTAAGTAGCATTATTCGGTCCATAGGATCGACACCTTTCGGGCAGACTTCAACACATTTCATACATCTAGTACAATCCCAAACCCCTCCAGGTTTGTTTAATTGTGCAAGCCTTTGTGCGTCAGACTCATCTCTAGGGTCTCTAGAGAATCTATATGCTTTGGCTAAGGCTGCGGGTCCTAAAAAGTTATCGTCAACCTCTAATACAGTGCAATCTGATACACATGCTCCGCACAAGATACAAGATACAACTCCAGCTAAGTGAACCATGTCTTCTTCAGGAGCAATATATTCACCTTCAGGCTGAATATCACCGGGTTGAAGCCAAGGTTCTACTGCTTTGAATTTTGCCCAGAAAGGTTGGAAATCTACAATAAGATCCTTGATAACAGGCAAATTGCCTGCGGGTTCTATAGTAATTGGAGACCCATCTTGAGGCATAACGTCAATTATTTTTGTGTTACATGCAAGACCTGCTTCTCCATTAATTCTCATAGCACATGAACCACAAATTGCAGCCCTGCAAGAGCACCTTAGGCTTAAGGTACCATCATCCTCTTCTCTAATTTTTATGAGTCCGTCTAAAACGGTAGACGATTCTGTTAATTCCACTTGATATTCTTGAAAATGAGACACCAAATCCGTAGATTCTGGATCAAATCGTTGAATTTTTAAAATGACTTCCATATATTCCTCAAAATTTATTTTAATATTGTCTAATTACAGGTTCCCAATCAGTGATAATTACATCTAAGAATGAAATTTCATGGCTTTCTTCAGCTTTAGTGACAAGAATATGTTTTAGCCAGTTCTCATCATCTCTATCTGGCATGTCAGTCCTGGTGTGGGCTCCTCTACTTTCCTGTCTTTGTATAGCGCTCGCCGCGATTGCTTCAGCGCATTCAGTCATAAATCCTAGTTCTATAGAGAACATTAGATTTGTGTTAAATGTTTTAGTTTTGTCAGCCACATAAATACTTTTAGCCCTTTCTTTTACATCTTTAACTAGCTCAAGGGCTTTTTCCATACTGATTTGATCTCTATAAACACCTAAGTGATTTTTCATTCCTGTTCCCATATCTAATCTTACTTGACCAAATGATTCGTTTTTTTCGTTAGATAACAATTGGTTAATATGATTGATGTCGTCTTGTGCTGCAGAATCATCTATTGATAGATGTTTGACACTTTTTACCATCTCGGCTGCATGAATTCCTGATCTTCTACCAAAAACTAGTGTGTCTAGTAGGGAATTAGCACCTAAACGGTTACCTCCATGAACACTGATACAGGCAACTTCTCCAGCCGCGTATAGTCCAGGGACTGCTGTTTTGCCATCAATATCTGCTTTAACTCCTCCCATCGCATAATGCATACCTGGCATCACTGGTACTGGTTCTTTAACCATGTCTACGTTAGCAAAATCTATGCCTAACTCTCGAATTTGCGACAGTCTTTCATTGATGTATTTTTCTCCAAGGTGTCTGACGTCGAGTAATACACAACCATCTATCCCTCGTCCTTCATCTATTTCTGTTTGTTCACATCTAGATACTACATCTCTTGAAGCTAGCTCTTTAAATTCGGGAGCGTATTTCAACATGAATCTTTCATTTTCTGAATTTAATAAGTAGGCACCTTCTCCTCTGGCTGCTTCACTGAGTAATACTCCGCTTCCTTTGAGTGTTGTTGGGTGGTACTGAACCATTTCCATATCCATTAATTCTGCACCAGCCCTGTATGCAAGGCTCATTCCATCACCCGTACAAATTAGAGCGTTTGTACTAGGTTCAAAGACTCTACCTAATCCACCAGTAGCTAAAATAACTGCTTTTGCTCGGACAACTTCGATTTTCCCTGTTTTTATGTCCATCATCACAACCCCACCACATTTTCCATCTCTAACTATTAGTGAAAGGACAAACCATTCTTCGTATACAAAAGCTCCTGCTTTTACTATTTGCTCGTAAAGTACATGCAATAAAGCTTGGCCGGTAAAGTCTGCTACGAAAAATGTTCGAGCTTCTCGTTGGCCTCCAAAATTTCTTGTACCTAAATTACCATTTTCATCTCTGTTGAAAATTGCACCCATGTTTTCCATGGAAATTACTTCATCTCCAGCTTCACGACACATTACTTCAATTGCATCTTGATCACCAAGAAAATCACTTCCTTTGATGGTGTCGTAAGCATGATCTCTCCAATCATCTCCTCTGTCAGTTAAGGCTGCATTGATGCCGCCTTGGGCTGCGTTAGAGTGACTTCGTACTGGATGGACTTTAGTTACAACAGCCACATCTACGCCCTGTTCTTTAGCACATAATGCGGCACGCAATCCTGCTAGGCCAGCACCGATAATTAAAACGTCATGATCGATCATATAGCTTAATACCTCTCAATTTATATTTATTATAATACATATTGTTGTGTAGCGAAGTTTAAAAATGAGTCGTAATAGAGATATTTTTGATTGACCAAAATACATCTATAATGCTAATATTTCACTCTTAAAACTGAATATTTGCTTTGATCGGGAGTAGTAACTAAATTAAAATGTTGTAGAGAATAGGAGCAAGGCTGAAACTCCTTACATTTTAAATAGTGAACTCGCCCGTGAGCTTCTAGTTTGAACTTTATTTATTAGAACTAGACGTTAGCTTCGTAAAAGCTTAATGAAGTGGTCATTTATGGCAATTTGGGTGGTACCGCGGGAAACTGTACCAATTATTAATCCCGTCCCATATGTATTTTGGGCGGGATTATTTTTTGGGTTAAAAAATATAAATAATTATTAGGGGAAAATCGATGATCAAAAAAGGGTCACAGATAGTCTGCGAAAGTTTGTTAAGAGAGGGATGTGATGTTGTTTTTGGAATCCCGGGTGGAGCAATCTTGCCTTTGTATCAAACTTTACCTGAATATCCAGATTTAAGGCATATTTTAGTTAGGCATGAACAAGGAGCTTCTTTAGCTGCTGATGCATATGCGCGTATTACAGGAAAGCCTGGAGTAGCATTTGCGACATCGGGGCCGGGTGCTACTAATTTAGTTACAGGAATAGCTTCGGCTCAAATGGATTCAGTTCCTTTGGTAATAGTAACGGGTCAAGTCAACAGTTGGACATTAGGAACTGATGCCTTTCAAGAAACAGATATTACTGGAATCACATTACCTATAACTAAGCACAATTTTTTAGTGATGGATGCTAGGGATATAGCAGATACTATCAAAGAAGCTTTTTATATTGCTAATTCTGGACGTCCCGGTCCTGTGCTTGTGGATATTCCTAGGGACGCTTTCAATCAGGAAGTAGATTATTCTGAAGAACCATCTATCGATCTACCAGGATATTCTCCCAGTACAAAAGGAAATAATCGTCAAATAAAAAGAGCTGCAAAATTAATATCAAAGGCAGAAAAACCAGTGATAATAGCTGGTCATGGGATAATAATTTCTAAAGCATACGATGAATTGAGACACTTGGCTGAAAAATGCCAAATTCCCGTAATCACTACTCTTCTAGGCATTAGCTGTTTTCCTGAAGATCATGTTCTATGGACAGGGTGGCCAGGGATGCATGGAATGGCATATTCTAGCTTAGCCTTGGATGAAGCTGATTTAATCATTGCTTTAGGAATGAGGTTTGACGATAGAATTACAGGTAATCCTCAAAAATTTGCTGTGAATTCTAGGAAAATTCATGTTGATATTGATCCTTCAGAAATCGGAAAAAACATATCTGTTGATGTTCCTATAGTGGGAGATGTCAAAGAAATATTATTGGAATTAAATCCTATTGTTGAAGAAGCTGTTCATCCTGAATGGTTAAAGAGAATTGATCAACTTAAAACAGAACACCCTTCCTTGAAAATTCCTCAAACTGAAAAATTATTAGCACGCCAAGTAATAAAAGATATTTCAGAAATTACAGATGGGCAGGCGACCTTAGTAACTGGAGTAGGCCAACATCAAATGTGGGCTGCACAACATTATAGATTCAAAAAACTATGTTCTTTTTTGACTTCAGGAGGATCAGGAACTATGGGGTATGAAGTTCCCGCAGCTATGGGGGCTCAAGTTGCAGATCCTGATGCGACAGTTTGGTCTATTTGTGGAGATGGTGGCTTTCAAATGACTATGTCTGAATTAGCTACAATTGTTGAAAACAGACTCCCTGTTAAATTTGCTATTTTGAATAATGGATTTTTAGGTATGGTTCGTCAATGGCAAGAAATATTTTTTGAGAGTTCTTATGTATCTACAGGGTATTCGGGTAATCCGGATTTTGTGAAATTAGCAGAAGCTTATGGGATTAAAGGGATTCGAGTGACTGATAAAACTCAAGTAAAACCTGCTATTACTGAAGCTATGGATCACGATGGACCAGTTTTAATAGATTTTATTGTTGAACAAGAAGACAATGTTTACCCTATGATTCCTTCAGGAATGACAGTTAATGAAATTATTGAAGAAAATCATGATCAAAAGGTGATCTCATAATGAGTTCTTTTTCTGAAAAACACACAATAACAGCTCTAGTTGAAGATCGTCCTGGAGTATTGAATCGGATTTCAAGCATGTTTCGCAGGAGAGGTTATAACATTTCTAGTTTAGCTGTGGGGCAAAGTGAAACATCAGGTTTGTCTAGAATGACTTTTGTAGTTCAAGGTGATGCTAAAACTGTTGAAATGGTAGCGAAGAATTTAAACAAATTGGTAGAAGTGATTAAAGTATTAGATATTTCAGATGAAAATGCTGTTTCAAGAGAATTAGCATTAATTAGAGTCAATTCCGACGTTTCAAATCGTGGTGAAATTATGCAGATAGTAGATATTTTTAGAGCAAAAATTGTTGATGTTTCTAAAGATACCTTAATGGTAGAAGTGACTGGAGATGAAGACAAAGTAGATTCTTTAGTTGATTTATTAGCTACATTTGGTGTTCATGAAGTAATGAGAACTGGAACTGTTGCTATGAGTCGAGGAGTTTCTTTTGAGTCACTTAGCGGGTCAGAAAATTAATTGATTAAATTTAAGGAGTAAAATTATGGCAGAAATGTACTACGAAACAGATGCTGATTTAAGTATTTTAGATAATAAAATAATCGGAATTATTGGATATGGAAGTCAGGGCCATGCACACGCTTTGAATTTGAGAGACTCAGGTTTAAATGTGATGGTTGGCTTGTATGATGGAAGTAAAAGTTGGGAAAAGGCTGAAAGCGATGGATTAACAGTAGCTACCGTGTCAGAAGTAGCTGAAAAATCTGATGTGATTATGATGTTACTTCCTGATCACTTACAAGCAAGTGTTTATAAAGAATCTATCCAACAGCATATGCTGCCTGGAAAAACTCTGATGTTTGCTCACGGCTTTAATATTCACTATGAAGCAATAGTAGCTCCTAGTGGAGTAGATGTTTCTATGGTAGCTCCTAAGGCTCCTGGACATCGAATGAGAGTAGTTTATACCAAAAATTCAGGAGTTCCTGGGTTGTTAGCAGTTCACCAAGATGCTTCTGGGGAAGCTCATAAAATTGGGTTAGCTTACGCAAGAGGTGTTGGTTGTACTAGAGCAGGAGTGTTGGATACTACATTTAAAGAAGAAACTGAAACTGATTTATTTGGAGAGCAAGTAGTCTTATGTGGTGGAGTTGCTTCGTTAGTAAAAGCAGCATTTGAAACTCTTGTAGAGGCTGGATACCAACCTGAGTCTGCGTATTTTGAATGTATGCATGAATTGAAATTGATTGTTGATTTGTTCTATGAAGGTGGTATGGAATACATGAGATATTCTATTAGTGACACTGCAGAATATGGAGACTACACAAGAGGTCCTCAAGTAGTTGATGAAAATGTAAAAGAAAATATGAAAAATGTTTTGGCTCAGATTCAAGATGGAACCTTTGCCAGAGAATGGATTGCTGAAAATGATGAAGGACGTCATACATTTAACAAATTGAGGGCAGAAAATGCAGATCATCCAATTGAAAAAGTTGGTAAAGAACTTAGAGGAATGATGACTTTTCTTGCTGATACCGACTAATAATGGGAGATTATGATGGGTAAAGACAAAGTAATAATTTTTGATACTACTTTAAGAGATGGGGAGCAATCTGCAGGTATTGGTTTGACTACTGCAGAAAAACTAGAAATTGCTAAGCAATTAGAAAAACTAGGGGTTGATGTGATTGAGGCTGGATTTGCTGCTAGTTCACCTGGTGACTTAGAGGCTGTAAAAACTATTGCCTCGGAAGTACGTAAACCCGTCATTGCTTCTTTAGCTAGATGTTATTTGGATGATGTTGATAAAGCATGGGAAGGTGTTAAAGATGCTCAGCATCCCCGAATTCATGTGTTTATATCTAGTTCAGATATACAAATAATGAATCAACTTAGAAAAAATCCTGAAGAAGTTTTAGATATTGCTGTAGCATCAGTTGAAAGAGCAAAATCTTATTGTGAAGATGTAGAATTTTCTCCGATGGATGCCACTAGAACTGATCCTCAATATCTTTATCAGTTATTGGAAGCTGTGATTGACGCTGGAGCCACTACTGTAAATATTGCAGATACAGTCGGATACACAATTCCTTCAGAATTTGCTCAAAGAATTGAAGATATTAAATCAAATGTTCCAAACATTTCAAAAGCTGTGTTAAGTGTTCACTGCCATAATGACTTAGGTCTTTCTGTTGCCAATAGTTTGTCAGCCATAAGAGCTGGCGTACGACAAGTAGAAGGCTGTATAAATGGTTTGGGTGAAAGAGCAGGAAATGCTTCTTTGGAAGAAATAATAATGGCTATTGATACAAGAGAAGATTTATTTAATGTGTCCACAGGTATCGATACCACCCAGATTTATAGAACTAGTAGATTGGTAAGTGATATCACCGGATTCCCAGTTCAACCAAATAAAGCTATTGTTGGTGCGAATGCTTTTCGCCACGCTTCTGGTATTCATCAGGATGGAGTAATTAAAGATAGAAGTACTTTTGAATTGATTGACCCTCAAAGAGTTGGATGGCCAAGTAATTCACTAGTTTTAGGAAAATTAAGTGGTCGAGCAGGCTTACGTTCTAGACTAGAAGAATTAGGGTTTCATTTAGATCAACAAGAGCTTAGTGAAGTTTTTGAAGATTTTAAACTTTTGGCAGATAGAAAAAGAGAAATTACCGATCAAGATTTAGAAGCTTTGATGTCTAATTCAAGAAGAATTTCGGATGTGCCAAACTTGTATCAATTACAACATGTACAAGTTTCTACAGGTGACCAAGGAATTCCTACTGCAACTGTTAAATTAATTGATAGAGATGGAACTGAATTTACTGATGCAGCTACAGGAACTGGCCCAGTAGATGCTGTGTATCAGGCAATTAATAGAGTTATAGCGGTTGATAACGTTTTAACAGAGTTTAGAGTTGATTCTGTCACTGAAGGTATCGACGCTATTGGAGATGTCACAATTAGAATTGAAAAAGATGGAAATATTTTTGTAGGTAGAGGAAGCGATACCGATATTATTGTTGCAAGTGCAAAAGCGTATATGAACGCATTGAACAGAGCTGTAAGCGCAGATGAAAAATTTCAGAGTTAAATTAGGAGTATTTAATTGATGGCACCTCGAACATTGTTTGATAAAATTTGGGATTCACATGTCATTAAAGAAGAACAAGGTAAGCCATCGCTCTTGTATGTCGACTTACATTTAGTACATGAAGTTACTTCTCCTCAGGCATTTGACGGCTTAAGGATGTCAGGGCGTAATGTGCGAAGACCCGATTTGACTGTTGCTGTAGCAGATCACAATACTCCTACTTGGGATTTGTCATTGCCGATTACTGACCCTATTGCGCAACAACAACTAGACACTTTAGGAAATAATTGTGATGAATTTGGATTAACTCTTTACGATAGATTTAGTCCCATGCAAGGCATAGTTCACGTGATAGGTCCTGAACAAGGTCATACTCAGCCAGGGAAAATAATTGTTTGTGGCGATAGTCACACATCTACTCATGGAGCCTTTGGAGCTTTTGCTATGGGTATTGGAACATCAGAAGTAGAGCATGTTTTAGCTACTCAAACATTGAGGCAATTTAAACCAAAAACGATGGAAATTAGAGTAGAGGGTTCAGTTGCTGATGGAGTGACTGCAAAAGATATTATTTTAGCCATAATTGGCAAAATTGGTACAGCTGGGGCTACGGGTTTTGCTGTTGAGTATACAGGCGAGGCTATTCGAGCACTTTCTATGGAAGGACGTATGACTGTTTGCAATATGAGTATAGAAGCTGGTGCCCGTGCAGGCATGGTTGCTCCAGATCAAAAAACTTTTGAATATATGAAAGGAAGAGAATTCGTTCCTAAAAATGCTGACTTTGATATGGCAGTAGAAAAATGGAGTCAATTAGCGTCTGATAAGGATGCAGAATATGACAAAGTTTTAGTGATGCAAGGAAACGAAATTGAACCTCATGTTACTTGGGGAACAAACCCTGGGATGGTTTTACCCATTAATTCAGAAATACCTAATCCTTTAGATTACGATGATCTTGGCGAAAAAGAAGCAGTAGAGAGAGCTTTGGAATATATGGATTTAGAACCGGGTACTAAGTTTGAAGATATTTCTTTAGATAGAGTATTTATAGGTTCGTGTACTAATTCTAGAATTGAAGATTTACGTGCTGTAGCAAAGATTGCAGAAGGTAAAAAAGTTAGTGAAAATGTCTATGCAATGGTAGTTCCAGGATCTGTTGCTGTAAAAAAACAAGCAGAGAATGAAGGAATTGATAAAATTTTGTCAGATGCTGGCTTTGATTGGAGAGAACCAGGATGTTCAATGTGTTTAGGAATGAATCCGGACATTTTACAACCAGGAGAAAGATGTGCATCAACTTCAAATAGAAATTTTGAAGGCCGTCAAGGTAAAGGTGGTAGAACACATTTGGTTAGTCCTGAAATGGCCGCTGCTGCTGCTATTGAAGGTCATTTTGTAGATATCAGAAATTGGTAAATCACCATAATGTGAGGAAAAAATGGAACCTATTAGATTAATTGAAGGAAATGTAGCTCCCTTAGATAGAGTTAATGTAGATACAGATCAGATCATACCTAAACAATTTCTTAAAAGAGTTGAAAGAACTGGGTTTGGAGAATTCCTTTTTTATGATTGGAGATATTTAGAAGACGGCTCTGAAAACCCTGATTTTATTTTGAACCAAAATTCTTATAGAGATGCAAGCATATTGGTTAGCGGTAGAAATTTTGGTTCAGGCTCTTCCAGAGAACATGCGCCATGGGCTTTGCAGGACTTTGGAATCAAATGTATTCTTGCGCCAAGTTTTGCAGACATTTTTTATAATAACTGTTTTCAGAATGGGGTCTTGCCAATTGTTCTTCCAGAAGATGTTGTTCGAAATATAATTTCTAACTCTGAGTTCGATGAAAATTATAGTCTTTCAGTAGATTTAGAGTCTCAAAAAATATGGGATTCTAACGAAGAAGTTGTGTTTGATTTTGATATCGAACCTTTTCGAAGACACTGTCTTTTGAATGGATTGGACGACATAGGATTGACTTTGGAACATGAAGACAGCATTAATGATTTTGAATCTAGTAGATCTCAATTTGGCGGAGTGATATAAGTTAAGAACTTAATAGAACATCTCTAGATTTTGAACCGTCGCTAGCACTAACTATACCCATATCTTCTAGTTCATCCATCAGTCTTGCAGCTCTGGGGTACCCTATCCTAAGCCTTCTTTGTAAAAGGGAAGTTGATAATTTGTTATTTTTTTGTGCAACTTCAATTGCTTGATCTATCAATTGGTCAGATTTTGAATTATCTAATTGATTGGATTGCAAGCCTATTGGGTCACCAACAGTATGAATATCAATTTGAGGTTTGAACCCTGCAGTTGTATTTTTCCAATGGGAAACCAAGTTTTTAATTTCGTTATCACTTATAAATACATTTTGAACTCTTGAAGGCCTTGTTCCATCAATTGGTTGGTACAACATATCTCCTCTACCTAATAGTTTTTCAGCTCCTGCTGTATCCATAATTGTCCTAGAATCAATTTGTGAGGTGACTGCAAAACTGATTCTGCTAGGGAAGTTTGCCTTGATTAGACCTGTAATCACATCAACCGAAGGGCGTTGCGTAGCAATAATTAAATGTATTCCAGTTGCTCTACCTAATTGAGCAAGCCTACAAATTGATTGTTCCACATCAAATGCTGCAGTCATCATTAGATCAGCTAATTCATCTATAGCTACTACGATGTAAGGAAATTTTGATGGAGCCTTTTGATTGTATGTTTCTATATTTCTTGCTCCAATTTCTTCCATTTGTCTATATCTATCCATCATTTCTCGAATAATGCCTTTTAATGTATTCACAACTTGGTCTGTTTCAACGATTACAGGCTCTATCAAGTGGGGTATTTGGTTGTATGGAGTCAGTTCTACTCTTTTAGGGTCAACTAAGACCATTTGGAGTTGAGCAGGAGTTCTTTCCATTATTAAGCAAGAAATTATTGCGTTGATACATACACTTTTACCACTTCCAGTTGCCCCTGCTATCAGTAGGTGAGGCATTTTTGTTAGGTCAAATACTACTTCGTCTCCATCCGAACCTTTACCTAGAGCTATAGGTAAAGCAGCTTTTGTTTCAAAATCTTTATAAATATTGCTTTCCATTACATTTCTTAATGCTACTAAGCTTGGGTTAGGATTTGGTACTTCTATTCCTAACAAAGATTCTCCCATGACAGGGGTTTCAATCCTAAGGCTAGGTGTTTTTAAAGCTAGTGATAAATCTTTTTCACGTCTCAAAATAGTGTCAACACTTACTCGAGTTTTTTCCTCAACTTTTGAAATAATTTGTTTACCATTTTCATCTTTTGATTTTTCATTTCTGTTTTTTCTTACCCATCCTGGTTGAATTCCATACATGGTCACAGTAGGGCCCGGTCTAACTTTTTCTACATCTATCTCTACCTTATATTCAGCAAATGTGTTTTTGATGATTTGAGAGGTTGAAGAAATTTCGTCAGCGCTTATTCCCCCCTGAGAGGCAGAAGATAATATATTTAGGTTAGGTAAAGCCCATTTTTTTTTTGAGGAATTATGGTTGTCAAAATTTTCATTAACTGGACTAGATAGCTGATCATTATCGGTTTCCCAAAATCGATTTTGTCTTTTAGGATCAGTTGTGTTTTCAACAGGCTTACTAAATCGATCTATATCTGCAGTTGATAGTGAATTGTCATTCACTGGGGTGTCAAAAGAAACATTCTCATCAGGTTTTTGTTCTTTCTTTTCGTTGAGAACAAAATACCCTAGATTTTTTGCAGTTGATCCCCAAGATGAATTTGATTCAGAGTCGTATTTTATCTCAGGTTTATGTACTTCAATAATTTGTTCGGACTTTGAACTGATTGGATTTGTTGTGGGAGAGATATTTTGATGTTGGTAATTGGATACAATTTTTTTTGATAATAAAGATATCAATTGAAAAATCATTTTAAATGATTGAAAAATTAAATTGACTAATTTGGGATTAATTATTATTAAAGTCAGTAAAAACAAACTAGAAATTCTTAAAATTTGAACAGGTACTGAACTTCCTAAAATACTAGAACCTACTGAACCACCTAAATCTGTACTTATTGATTGAGTTGTCCATCCTGGAAATCCGTTTGGAGGATTAATTAAGCTCAATAATCCCCAAACTGCTACCGTTAAAACTAATAATCCGAGAATAATTTGAGGACGAAAGAACGAAAATTCTCTGATAGATTTAAATCTTAATGCACCTAAAAAATAAAAAGACCAAATTGAAATTAGGAATATTCCTAACCCTGTAGTCATGAAAACTTTTTCTATATTTTCAATTAGGATTGTCATATTAATTCCCTAATTAGAGTGATGAATCTCAACTATTACTACTGGTTTTTTGCCAGTATATTTTGAAACAAAAGATTTTACTTCTGTAATCATTTTTCTCTTTATAGTCTCTAAATCTATATCCTTAGAGGAGGAATTGGCTAGCAATGTTTGTACAAAATTTTCAGTATTTTCTAAAATCTCATGATCCGTAACTTCATCAAATAACCCATGAGAACTTAATGTGACAGGGTTATTTGATGAATTGAAATTTAAGGAATTAATAGATATGTAAATGATTCCGTGACGCGAAAGATTTTTCCTGTCAGAAATCAAATGACTTTTCACATTTCTAATAGATTTACCATCAAAGTATAAGTTTTCAGCAGGCACCTCATCTGTGATTTCTGCTGAATATGGTGTGATTTCTAGTACGTCACCATTTTTGATTACAAAGGTATTTTGATTAGGTACTCCCATTTCTTGTGCAATTCTTGAATGTGCTACTAGATGTCGGTGTTCTCCGTGAACAGGTATAAAATATTGAGGTTTTGCTAAGCTGATCATTAGTTTTAATTCTTCTTGACTGGCATGTCCTCTAACATGAACTTTTGAAATTTTGTTGTAAATTACATCTGCACCTTGTTTAAAAAGTTTGTCAATATTTTTAACTACTTGAAGCTCGTTACCGGGAATAGGAGAAGATGAAAAAATGAATTTATCTCCATTTTTAACAATAATTCTTGGATGTATTTCATTAGCGATTTGAGTCATAACTGAGGTTGGCTCGCCTTGTGATCCTGTAGTTATCATTACGCATTTTTGGTCAGGTAATTTGAGTAATGAATTGATATCAGTGATACAGCTTTTGGAATCATTTAAGTAGCCTAGTTTTAATGCCATTTTGATGTTAGTGCTCATCTTTCTTCCTACAACTGCTACTTTTTTATCTGTCCTCTTACACGCATCAATTATTTGTTGGATTCGATATATTTGAGAAGCAAAGGTAGAGATAATTACTCTTCCCTTAGCACCGCTAATTTCTTCATAAAGTGTATTTGTGACTTGAGACTCAGAGGGAGTAAAACCTTTAAGTTCTGCATATGTTGAGTCAGAACATAGGGCTAAAACACCTTTAGAAAATAATGATGAAAGGGACTGGAAATCAATCAATCTACCATCTGTAGGGGTGTGATCAATTTTGAAATCTCCAGTATGAACTATCATTCCTAAAGGGGTGTCTATGGTAATTCCCATCGCATCTGGGATTGAGTGACACACATTAAAAAATTGTATTGAAAACTTAGAAATGTGTATTTTTTCAAAAGGTTCAATTATTTTTAAAGTAGTTTTTGCAATAGAACCAAATTCTTTAAGCTTTACACTGATCAATCCATGAGTAAATTTAGAAGAAAAAATTGGTGCATTTGTGTGTTCCAGTAAAAAAGGAAGACCTCCTATATGATCCTCATGACCATGAGTGATCAAAATCCCCTTAATTTGATGAGAAATTTGTTTTATAAAAGACATATCAGGAATTCCCAAATCTACACCTAATAAATCTGCTGGTGGAAAAGAAATTCCACAATCTATAATCAAATATTCTTCTTCATATCCGATTAACATCATATTGCGGCCAATTTCACCTAGGCCACCTAAATGGATAATCTTGATTTTGGATTTAGGTTTCATATTCATAAAAATTTCATTTGATGATTTTCTTTACATGTATTTAATTTATTAAGAATTTGTTGTATTTGTTCAAAATCCTCTAACATTTTTGTTCTGAGGTTTGGGTTATATAATGCTGCCGCAGGATGATACACAGGAAATACTGTTAACTGGTTCCATTGATGAGGTAACCCTCTCGATTCACTCATTGTTTGATCAGGGAAGAACTTTTCAAATGCAAATTTTCCTAACGTGATGATCACTTTAGGGTTGATATATTGAATTTGCATATCTATAAATTGACTACATTCAAAAATTTCTTCTTTAAATGGATCTCTATTTTTTGGAGGCCTACATTTGATCATATTGGTAATGAAAATATCCTTACGAGATAAGTTAATATGATTCAAAAGCTCATCAAGAACTTTTCCCGCACGACCAATAAAAGGGATCCCTTCTTTATCTTCATTAGCGCCTGGAGCTTCACCGATTAAAAGGATTTCAGCCTTATAATTTCCTGATCCGGGTACAGTGTGATTACGAGTTTTGTGCAAAGAACAATTGGTACAATTTGAGATTTGATCTGATATTAGTTCAATTTTAGGGAATTTTTGCAATGAAGATTGTGGATGAATGATAAAATCCTTGAAACTAACTTAAATTGATCGTAACAGTCAAAAAGTTTGAAATCAACTAGATGAGGAATGATTTGTATCAAGTAGGAATTTTTGGAGAAAAACTTTCACACTCTTTATCTCCCGTTTTTCAAAATGTGGCTTTTGAATATTGTGAAATTCAAGCATTATATGAAATTTGGGAACTGTCTCCTGACCAATTACTTGAACGAGTGAATTTATTAAGACAATCCAATACTTTAGGTGCTAACGTCACAATTCCATACAAAGAGCTTGCTTATAACATGGTTGATGAATTAGATGAAACAGCTCTTCAAATTGGCGCAATAAATACTATCGTGAATAATTCAGGTGTTTTAAAAGGTTACAACACAGACATTACAGGATTTATACGTTCTTTAAAGGAAGTTGCATCGTTTTTACCATCCGGGAAAAATGTTTTAATTTTAGGTGCAGGAGGTGCAGCTAGAGCAGCTATTTTCGGATTGCTTAATGAAAATGTAAATTCAATTACGGTAGCCAATAGAACTGAGGGTAGGGCGGTGAAAATGTTGGATGATTTTGGGGTAAATAAAGAAATTTTTAAAACCATGTCAATTTATGATAAAAATTTGACTCAGGTTTCCCTTAATTCTGACTTGATAATTAATGCTACATCTGTGGGAATGCAGCATTCTGAAATGGAAGATGAAACCTTATTGTCCGCACATCAGATTCCTAGAAATTGTGTTGTATATGACATAGTTTACAACCCACTTTTAACTCCACTTTTAAAAAATGCTCAAATTGCTGGAGCTGAAATTATGCAGGGCTTGTGGATGTTGATTTTTCAGGGAGTAGATTCTTTTGAATTATGGACAGGTAAATCAGCACCCGTTCAAAAAATGTATAAAAAAGCAATGGAAACATTTGATTCTCAACATTGATTTTATACAAAATCACATTTGTTACGGTTGTTAAATCTTGGTGAATTTTTCTTGTAAATCGTCTAGTATAGTTAATGCTTGCAACGGCGTGATTTCATTGATATTAATTTTAGAAATAAGACGTTTTATTTCATGATTTTCAGAAGGAATTAGAGATAATTGTTTTGATGATTCTGAATGATTTTTATTTGGGCCGGTAGATTTCTCAAAGCTTTGTAATAAATCTTTAGCTCTCTCTATAATATCTTTGGGTATTCCAGCTAAATCTGCTACATGGATTCCATAACTTTTTCCTGCTCCACCTGGAGCAATCTTTCTCAAAAAAATTATATTACCTGAATTTTCTTCCACAGTTACTTGAAGGTTTTTAGCATTTTCAAGATTTTCAGCGACTTCTATCATTTCATGGTAATGAGTTGCAAAAATAGTCTTACTTTGAAGGGCAGGATGGTTGTGGATAAATTCAACTACTGATTGCGCTATAGCTAGTCCGTCATAAGTGCTAGTCCCTCTGCCAATTTCATCTAATAAAATTAAAGATTGTGAAGTCGCATTGTTAAGAATACTTGCGGTTTCAACCATTTCAACCATAAATGTAGATTGTCCTACACTAAGATCATCTTGAAGGCCTACTCTAGTAAATATTCTGTCTACTAAACCTATTTCTGCAGATGATGCAGGTACAAAACAGCCTATTTGAGCCATTAAAGTAATTAATCCAACTTGTCTTAAATATGTAGATTTACCGGCCATATTAGGGCCAGTTAATACATTAATTTTATTTCCGTTTCCCCCGATTTTAATATCATTAACGATATATTCATTTCTAGGGACAAGTTTTTCTACTACAGGATGACGGCTATCATTAATTTCTAAATTCAGGTTATTTGATATTGTAGGCTTAACGTAATTGTTGACTGTAGATGCTGTTGTCAGGCTATATAGCACATCTATTATTGAGACACCTTTTGCAGAATCTAATATTGAATCAATAGACAGTGAAATTTGATTACAAATTTGTTTAAAAATGTCATTTTCAATATTTTCTATTTTTTCTTTCGCATTAAGAATTTCATCTTCAAAAATTTTTAACTCTTCAGTAATAAATCTTTCTGCTCCTACTAAAGTTTGTTTTCTGATATATCCTTCGGGTACTTGAGAAAGGTTGCTTTTACTAATTTCAATATAGTATCCAAACACTCTGTTGAATCCTATTTTTAAAGATTTGATCCCACTTTTTCCTTTTTCTTTATTTTCAAGGTTAGCGATAGATGTTTGAGAATTTTGAGAAATATTAATTAAATTGTCTAATTCTTTTGAGAATCCTTTTTGTATTGTTTTTCCATTTCCAATTAATGTAGACGCATCGTGATTAATTGAAGAGGAAATTAAATTGATAATATCTGAATGAGATTTTAATGCTGCATTTAGCCACTCGAAGTTAGCTATTTGGCTGTCTTTAAGGATTAGTTTTATTTTGCTGATTCCTTGAAGGCTACTTGAAATGGCTAATAAATCTCTCGGATTTGCTGATCCTGAATTAACTTTTGAAATCAATCTTTGTAAATCAGAGATAGTTTCTAATTGGTCTGAAATATTCTTAAGAATTTTAGGAGAATTTTTGAATTCAGAAATAGTGTCTGAGCGTTGATAAATTTCATTGATGTCTAATAAAGGTTGGCTAATCCAATTTCTTAAAAGTCTACTGCCCATTGGTGTATGAGTAAAATTTAAGATGTTGTATAAAGAGTAGTTTTTTGATTCTGATCTACCTGCCTTGAAAAGTTCAAGATTGTTTATTGTCTGGCTATCTAAAGTCATGAAAGCCTTGGTTGAAAATGTTTTTAAATTTGTGATGTTGGGAATAGATAAAGGTTGATTCTTTTGGACATATGAAATTATTCCAGCAGATGCTCTTGTAGCGAGATCTAATTGAGAGCATCCAAATGCTTCAAGAGATTTAACTTTAAAATGATTTTTTAAGATTTGTTCTCCCGATTCTAGATACGGAATTACTGAATGTTCTTCTCTGATTATATGGGAGGATTGATTTTGGAAATTGAATTGGGATTTATTTGAAACTACTATTTCTTTAGGGTTAATCCTAGCTATCTCAGATTGTAAATATTCTATAGGGACTTCAGTGGTTAAGAATTCACAGGTTGTGATATCTATGTAAGCTATTCCTACAGATTGATCATCAGTAACTAAACACATCAGAAAATTATTTAAATTTTTATCAATTAAATTGTCTTCAATTACAGTTCCTGCTGTTACAACTCGAACTACTGATCTATCAACGATCCCTTTTGAATCTTTTGGATCACTGGTTTGTTCACAAATAGCTACCCTGTAACCATTATTAATTAATTGAGGTAAATAATTGTCTATAGCATGAAAAGGAATCCCTGCTAGAGGAATTTTATTGCCTTTCCCCATTTCTCTAGAAGTCAAGGCAATTTGTAATTCTTTAGATAAAATTTTGGCATCATTGTCAAAAGTTTCATAAAAGTCTCCCATTCTAAAAAAAAGAATCTCATTAGGGTAATTATCTTTGATTTTTAGATATTGGATTCGAGCAGGAGTCGTCATAGAAGTTAATTGATAGTAACAGTTTGATTAGTATTTGAAGATTCGTACACACCCAATGCTATTTTTAAAACGTGAGTAGAAAAATCTATATCCATGTCAATATGGCAGTCATTGTTGATTGAGTCTATAAATGCGTGTGCTGCCCCCTTAAATCCAGAAATCCAATCAGAATCAATTTGATGGTGAGTTGATTTGTCACCATTAAAAACAATTAATGGAGGTAAATCTAGCATTTCTCCAGTACATCTGGTGATCCAAATTGTTCCCTCACTACCAATTATTTCAAAGAATTCGTCTACTGAGTAATATTTTGATCTTAAATACATTTCAGGAGAAGATGCATAATCAATAGAAACTAGACATTTTTTATTTTTTACCTCAAAAATTGTAGAGCTAGGAGTTTCGTCAATAAAATCTTCGTTCTTAGATACAAAAGCTGAAATTTTAGAGATTTCACCGACAAGATTTACAGCTGTAGCATAATGATGCCACCCCCCATCGTAAAGGCCACCTCCAGGATTTTTGTTTGAGTCTCTGCGCCAAATGTTTGTATCATTTTCTAGCTTATATGAATTTGAAGATTTGCCCCTAAGATGACGTATTCTAATCATGTTAGGTTCTCCAATAGCACCATCATTGATTAGTTGTTTAGCTTTAATTATGGGAGGGTAATATAAATAATTTTCAGTAATTCGAAACTTGGAGGTCGATTTTTTTAATGCTGAATTGATTTTTTCAGCTTCATCTAATGTAGTGGATAAAGGTTTTTGGCAAGATACGTGCTTATTTGAATTTAATGCTTTTATGATTTGTTCTGAATGAAGAAAAGTTGGGGTTAATATTTCTATTGCGTCCATGTCAGTATTGGAAATAAATTCATCAAAGTCTGTGAAAATTTGAGGTTTAATTCCCCATTGGTCTGATCTAGATTCTGCTCTTTCGTATTGAGTGTCACACAAACTGACGATTTCGCAGTTAGAATTTTCTAAGTATCCCGGGACATTTAATTGTGAAATAGCTCCACAGCCAACAATTCCGAGTTTGATTTTTGTCATATCGACTCCATTAGATATAGTTTAGTCGTCTTTCCAAAATCTTTCCTCTAGAAATTCAAAAGATAGATTTGAAACTTTTGTTTTTACGTCTTCTATCATTCCAGGATGGCCGCAAGCATATACCATTGTGTTATTTGGAGAAAGATTTAAAGAGTTGATCTGATCAACTATAATATTATTCACTCTACCAGTAGTGCCATTCCAAGAGGAATTTTTTAAATCATCCGGTCTACTAATTGTAGGAACGAAATGCACTAATTTAGGGTTTGATTTCATTAAATTAAAGAATTCATTGTCATATACAAATTCATCAAAATAGCTTGCACCTTCAAGAATGTAAAATTTATGGCCCTTTTTGTTTTGGTGTATGTAGTTTCTAATAATGCTTACATATGGAACTATGCCTGTAACAGTTCCAACAAAAAGCTGATTAGGGTGGTTTTCTTTTAATGTGAAGATTCCTTTAGCTCTTGGTCTAATGGTGACTGAATCCCCTGTTTTTAAATTCCATAATTGAGGAGTTAAAACGCCCCCATCATTCTCTGGAACTAGTTCAATGAACAATTCTAAGAATTCTTCATGAGGTGAAGATGCAATGGAGTATGCTCGTTCGATGTGATTTTTACCAATCGTACAATATTGACCGGGTTTGAAATCGAAATTAACAGGCTTTTTTAACCAAATAAGTCTTAAGTCGTCAGTTTTATTCTCATAGTCAATTACAGTAGTTGTAGGTAAATCATTATTTTTATTGAGCTTTTGAATAGTCAAAACGTCTCCGATAAAAATTACTCAGGTTTTTCAATTCTTACTGGAATTAAATTTAATTGGTCAAAATACAACATAGGGTCTTCAGTTTTATGTTCTTGAACCTTTTCAATCACTGAACCAAAGAGTTGAGTTGTAGAAACAATTCCTGAATTAATTCCGTTGAGATGTGCAATACCAGATAGTTCAAAATTATCTCCAATAATTTTAATGGAGTCTCCCTCAAAAATATTATTGTCTGAAGCATCTTGAGTGTTCAATTCAATAATTTCATTTCTGGTAATAGAGTTTCTATCATTTATCAATTGGATTTTTGCATCTGATTTTGACTCTTCTAAAATCCGTCCTCTAGTTAAAATCATGGGGAACTCGTTAGTAGCAATAGAATTATTATCGGTTGAAATATTTAGAGTTTTAAATTGTAGGTTTCTGTTAACAGAATATATTTGACCGCTTTCAGAAATTTTCTCAAGGTTAATATTATTTGTCGAAAGAATGAATGGGCTTAATTCTGTGAAAACTTCATCAGAATTGGAATAATTGAAATCGTCAGAGCCCATTCTTGAGGCTAGTTGGCACAGAATTCTCCAATCTTCATCTTCATCAAACTTATTCCCAAGTGCTGGATTAACTTTATGTATTCTTCTCTCAAGGTTAGTAAATGTACCATCTTTTTCAGCAAATAAATTAGATGGGAATACTACGTCAGCTTTATCTGTAAATTCATTTTCAAAGCTTTCATGAACCACTAAAAATTCTACTTTATCAAGTGAGTTCTTAAGGTTTTTACTAGATTCTGAAGACATAGAGGCTTGGTTTCCAATAATATGTAAAGCTTTAATATCACCTGTTTGGCAAGCTTCTTCTAAATTTCCTAATCCTATTCCAGTTTTTGGGATAGGTGAGTATCCAGGCCCAAAATTAGGAATGCAACCCATATCTCTAGCGCCTTGTTCATTAGGGCCAGAGAATAAGGGATAAATTCCTGAACCAGGTTTTTCAACATTTCCTGTTAATAAAGCTAAGTTAACTATTGATGTTGATGTAGACTCCTTGATTTTAGAATTAATTGTATCCAGCGAATATAAAAACGATGTGGATGTAGATTCTGCAATTAGTTTTGCTAAATTTTGAATTTCTTCTTGTGAAATTCCAGTTTCTTTAGATACTCTAGAAAGATCAAAGTCCCAAACACTGCTTCTAAATTCATCAAAGTTCTCGCAAGATTTTGTTGAAAAATCATGGTTTTCTAACGATTGATCTATTATAGATCTAATAATTCCCCCAATTAATACATGTTCTGTGTTGAGGTTTGGTTTGACCCAATGGTCTGCGAATCTTGTTAGTTCAGTTTCTCTAGGGTCGATAATTATTGCTTTTGACCCTTTTGATATAGCTTGTTTTATTGGTACTCCCAATACATTGTGTTGTTCTGTAATGTTTGAAGAAACTATCACAAATAATTCTGTTTTCAATAAGTTCCATATAGTATTTGTGGCAGATGGGTGACCAATCATAGGAGCTAAATTGTCAAAGATTTCTGGGTTAGTGTTTGAAGAGAAATCAATATTATTGGACTGCATGATTTGTCTTGTAAATTTCTGTGCTATGTAATGATCTTCATTAGTTCCTCTGTCAGATGAGATTAGTGAATAATGATCACCTTTAAATTGTGAAAGTTTCGAGGCTACTAAATCTAATGCTTCGGGCCATGAGGCTTCAACTAATTCACCATTTTTTTTGATTAAAGGAGTTTTAATCCTATTTCTGTTGTTGGCATAGTCGAGTCCAAATTTTCCCTTGAAGCACGTCATTCCTTGGTTAGCATCTGCTTCTCGAACAGGAATCGATCGAATAAGTTTATTTCTTTTGTTAATATCTAATGATGTTTGGCATCCAACAGGACAATGTGGACATGTTGTTGTTGTTTTGACTTCTGCTTTGTCCCATTTATAATCGCGCTCAACTATCGCTCCAGTGGGACAAACATCGATGCATGCTCCACAAAACTCACAACCTGATTCTAATAGTGATATTCCTTTAGATGTACCTATAATGCTTCTGCCTGATCTCTCTTTCAGTGTGATTGCTTGATCGACTCTTACTTCATCACAAGCCCTTACACATCTAGAGCAGACAATGCATAAATTCATATCCATATCCCAAAAAGGGTCTTTAACCTCTAATGGCAGGTGTCGGTTGTTATATGTCAATGGGGTTGTTAATTCCATTTCCATGTATCTGACAGTATCTTTAAGTTCACACCTTTCATTTTTAGGACAAGTCACGCATCTGTCATTCACGGTCACATGCCTTAGGCATACGTCCGTAGGTCCACAAAGATCAATTCTGTGACAATTTAAACACCCGTGAGGGTGCTCTGAAATCAATAATTCCATGATCCCTTTGCGTAGCGAAATTAATTCGTCGGTATTTGTTTCAACTTTCATTCCCTCTGAAATTGGAGTTGTGCAAGAAGCTGGACTTCCAGGTAAAGATCTGTATGATCCATCTGGAGTTGGTGCTTCTGCTTTCACAACGCACATCCTGCAAGCACCATAAGGTTTCATACCAGGGTAATAACATAAATATGGGATGTACATTCCATTGTCCATTGCAGCCTGAATGATCATGCTTCCTGGTTCTGCCTGAATTTCTTTACCGTCAATAGTTAAGTTAATTTTTTCAGTCATTTTTTACTCCAGCGACAAAGTCTTGAGCATACGGTCGGGTGTTTTTAGGAACAATTTTAGGGTTGTCACAAGATCCAGTTGGGCAGATTCCGTCTTCAATGTGTGAACGAAAGTCTTTTTCAAAGTGTGTGATTGCAGATCTGATTGGTCCAAAGCCTAGTTGCCCATGTCCACAAAGTGATCCGGCTTCCATTGTTCCTCCAACACTCTTCATTAAGTCCATATCACCATCTTGACTTTCAAAATTAGAAATTCTTTCAACAATCTCTAAAAGGTGTTCCATTCCTAATCTACAGGGGAAACATTTTCCACATGATTCAAATTGACAAAATGCAACTAGAATTCTTGTGAGGTCTACTGCACAGACTTCATTACTACCAACAATAATGCCTCCAGATCCGAATATAGCTCCTGCTGCTCTCATTTCATCAAAATCAATGTGAATGTCTGTACTATCAGGTCCAAGAACTCCACCTAAAGGGCCGCCGGTTTGTAATAGTTTTAAGGTTTGATCTTTTTTCATACCACCACCTAAATCATCAATTACTTGTTTTAATGTTAGCCCCATTGGAACTTCGTATAATCCCGGTTTATTTACATCACCACTTAAGCATACTATGGCTGTACCTGTACTTTTATTTACACCTATAGAAGAGAACCATTCAGCTCCCTTTGATACAATTTCAGGAGTGTATGACAAAGATTTCACATTATTAATATTGCTTGGCTTTCCCCATACTCCAAATGCAGCAGGGAAGGGTGGTCGGTACCTAGGCATAGATCTTTTCCCTTCTACTGCTTCCATCAGTGCTGTTTCTTCTCCGGCAACATATGATTCTCCAGTTAATGAGACTTCAATGTCGAAGTCAAATCCAGAACCAAATATGTTTTTGCCTAATATACCTAATTCTTTGGCTTGCTTAATGGCTTCTTCAGTTCTGTTAATAGGTCCGTTATGACCATGTCTTATGAATACGATTCCGTTGCTTGCTCCAGTAGCATATCCAGCAATCAATAATCCTTCTAAAAGAGTGTGGGGGTCACTTTCCAATATACCTTTATCGTTAAATGCTCCTGGATCGCCCTCTTCACAATTACAAAGAATGTATTTTGTAGGACTTGAAGACCCCACTAAAAAGCTCCACTTAACTCCTGTAGGAAATGCGGCACCTCCTCGCCCTCTTAAGCCAGAATTTTTCACCTCATCTATTACATCGGATGGTTTCATTGATGATAAAGCTTTATTTAGCCCTCCATATCCCCCGTTAGCAATATATTGAAGAATATCTCCGGGTGCTGTATGCCCTGCGTTTCTAAGAGCAATTCTTTGTTGAAGTGCAATTCCGGGCAAAGAGTTCAAATCAGGTTCATTAAAATTCGGTCCTTCTGATCCGAGATATCCTAATGTAGTAGCAGTTTCAATTTTATTGTTGATTAAATATTCATCAATTATTGTTTTTACACTATCAGTAGTGACATTGTTGAAAAACAATCGTGATTGACCCTGTTTTTTTATGTCTATTAATGGCTCAGCATAACAAAGCCCTAAACATCCTACTTCTTCTATAATGGCATCTATTTTTTTCTCAGATAAAATGGATTTTAGTTTTTCGATTACCCTGAATGCTCCAGAAGCATGGCCGCACATAGCTGTACCAACCCTTATAACAGGAATAGTAGAATCGTTTAATTGATTCCATTCTTCATCGGCTTGATTTTTTAATTCTTCAAAATTCATTATGTATGTTTAGGTTCCGAAGATTTCATTTGTTTAATTAATTTGATCGACTCATCTGGAGATATTTTCCCAAATAATTCATGATTAAGGCTTATTACTGGAGCTTGAGAGCAAGCACCTAAGCAAGTATTAAACCTAAAAGAAAATTCGCCGTCTTGTGTATCTCCTTCTTCTTTCAAATCTAGGTAATCTAGAACTGCCTGTAATATTTTAGATGAACCTTCTAGGTGACATGTAGGACCCCAACAAACTTCTATTGAATGATTGTTAGGAGGAGTAAATCGGAAGTTTGGATAAAACGAAGCTACTCCAAACACTGCATTAACAGTAGTGTCTTGTTGTACTGCGACTTCTTCAATAGCTTCGTCTGGTATGTATCCAATAGCATCTTGAATCGCAAGTAAAGAAGACAATACGGTAACAGTGGGTCTGTGTTGGGAAGCAATAGCTTCAATAATTTGTTTTCTAAAAGTCTGTTTATCAGCGGGCAAAGATGTTCTCCTCATCTTTGTAAACTATCACAAGCATATCATAGGGCTTATATAGTCTCAATCAATTGTTTATAGGTTTTTTCATCACTAATTCTGCTAGTTTTTCACCAAGTTCTACGCTGTAATTTGTACCCCTATCTTGTGGGTATATTTGAGAAGTATTTCCTAATACTAAATTTTCAATACCTGTTTCGTGTGAAGGCATTTTTCGAGAATATTCAGATTCAATAATTGGTTGTGCTCCAGGTATTTTTTGGAAATGAGATTTGATAATCCAATCTTTAGAAAAGTTTGGATTGATTTGATTTAGAAATGGTAAATACTTCTGTAATAACTCATTTTCATTAAGTTTGTATAAAGGACTTTGAGTAGTGAGGTAATTAGATAAATAGATTACATGACTATTTCCATAAACTGATTGGTGAACTAAATTCGTGTGTTCAATTACGCCTACAAATGGGAATGTTCTATCTGCAATATTTAGCCAATAGTATTTTGATAGTTGGTTTTTTAATTCCAAAATGAGTTGTACGGCCGACATATAGCGTGTTTTTTGAAGTTTTTCTTTATATGAATGAGGTAGTCCTATTGTGATTTTGTCAAAGACATTGGAAGGGACCGTTGCTATGACTGAGTCGAACTGTAGTGTTTCCCCATCATTCATGTTTAGGGTAAGCGTTCCGGATTCATTTTTTTTGATTTGAGTAATCGGGGAATTTAAGTGTATTTTTACACCTAAATCCTCACATTTTTTTGACAATGCATTAAAAAATATATCAAAACTACCAGTGGGATATCCAAGTTTTTCCTTTGAAAAAAAACCTTCTCTAGACTTGAATCTTGTGTTCATTTTCCCCCATAACCATGGCATCCCTACTTCTTTGTAGTGTTCTTCTCCAAATTTACCAATCAACATTGGTTCCCAAAATGCTTTATAAATTTCACTACTCACATTTTTGTTCAACCACTCTATAGCTGTGAAATTTTCGAGATCATGCCAGTTTTTTATTTTGCTTATTTTTAAACTGGATAATCCCAACAATATCCTGTTATTAATAGATAAAGGTTTATATCTCAACAAGTCGAGAGGAGTCATAAAATCGTAAGTTTTAGAATTAAATACAGTTCCGACTGAAGATTCATGCCACCCTATTTTATCTTCTAATCCTAATTCACTCATTAAATCTATAATTTTGTTATCGCTAGTGAACCAGTGATGATACCCCTTTTCTATTGGAGTTCCGTTAATTTGAAATGTTGATGCATGGCCTCCTAAAAAGGTGTCTTTTTCAAAAACAGTTACCTTTGATGATGTTTGCTGAGCAATTCTTAATGCTGCGGTTAATCCTGTGGCTCCTGCTCCTAGAATAGCAATTTTCATTTAATTCTTGGACCCTTGTTCACTTTTTTTGATGTTTTTGATAGACATGCCATTTTTCCAAAGATATATTTGCCCCAAAATTACAATTGGAATAATTAATAATGCATGAGTCATTCCTGCAAATGCGGCTGCCTCAGATCTAGAAGTGTTGGAATACGGGATTAGTATCATTGTTTCTCTTGCTATGATTTCAAACAATCCTATTCCTCCAGGAGTAATAGGTATAGCTGCTCCTAAATTTACAATTCCTGTAATCATGATAGATGATTCAATTAAATAAATGTTTGATTCAAAGTTATGATCAATTCCTATGCTGACACAAACAAAATAAAATAAAAGACCCTCAAGGACCCAGATAGGTACGGAAAGAATTAATGTGATAGTTAAAACTTTTCTGTTATTCAAATATTTAAATCCATCAAAAAATTGTCGGAACAATTCTAAATATATTTTTGAGATTCTATCAGGTAGAAATTTAGAAGAAAATTCTACAAAATTTATAGTTAACTTAGGTAAAAATGATGCAACTAAAAGTAGGATAAATATCATTACAAAGGGAACAGAAAAAATCAAGATTAGAATTAAAGAATTGATTTTTGTCAGTGTTTCAAAATGATTAATTATATTTGAAATAGGTATAAAGAATGACATGGTGATTACTAAAAATATCAATGCCAACGCATCCATAATTCTTTCAACAAAAATGGTTCCGATTCCAGTAGTTAACTTAATCGATGATTTTTGAGATAGTAAATAACTTCTGATGAACTCCCCAGCTCGTAAGGGTAATATGTTATTTGCCATATACCCAATGACTACAATAGGGAATAAAGTCTTGTTTTTTAGATCATGTTTTGTTCCTAGCAAGTATTTCCAACGTATTGTTCTTAACCATAGGCTGAGGAAATAACATACCAATCCAGGGATTAGTATATAAAAATTTGATTCAGACAAATGTTTTAACATTTCAGAAATGTCAGAAGTCCATATGAAAAACACTAAAAGTAGCACACCTGAAAATATACCTAAAAATGTTTTTGTCATAATTTTAATTCTATAGGATTTATTTTAAGTTTTGAGAAATAATTGTTACATCAGGAAAATCTGATTTGAAATATAAATATGCATCTTCACTTCCGATTTTGTCAGATATGCCATTAGCGAAAATCAAGTAGTCAAATAATTTAACAATTTTTTGTGGTTCAAAAATCACATTAGTAATTGTACTGAAATTTAAGTCTCTATAAGTTGATTCTGGAAACCACCATCTGTGAGGAAAAACAATCGGATCTTCGAATTCTTGGTTTATTTGTGTAGACAATTTTGAAACATTCATGGAATGTATAATTAAAACATCTAAGTTCGATTGATCTAGACCTTCTGATTTTAAATTTTTGTATGCAACATTATTATTATCTCTTAGATACCAAACCCATGGCCAGACAAATCCACTAGTAGTATCAATTAAAATGTTTGTTTCTTCATTTGAAGATTTTTTATATGTGTTGATTGCATCACTAATTGATTTTAAATCTGGAGAAGTTTGGGTATACACTAGCATTTCTTTAGGTATATCACTGTTAATAAAATTTACCCTATAAGTGATCCATAGATTAAAAATCAAAATTATGCAAATAGCACATATCAATATAGATTTATATACTGTTTTCCTTTTGGAATTTAAGGTAATTAATATGTCACCTAACAATTTCCCTGATAAAAAGATCATTGGTACAGTAATGTTGAATAATAACCAAGGCATTTTTTCACTAGCTAAAGTATAAACTGTCCATGATGAGATTACCCAAAAAATTAAAAAAAATGTAAAGTCGGTCGGTTTAATTTTCTTGATTTTTATATAGTAAATAATGGCCAAAACACTAATAATCATTACTGCTAGTTCGTAAATTGAACTCAGAATAAAATAATAGTAGAAAGGTTGGTTGCCTCTACCTTCTCCTTGTTGAACTATCCAATACCCTAAAGATTGCCATAATCCTTTATATATACCATCTGTTATGTTAGTAAAGAATGTTGTGTAGATTACTGTCCAAATTAGCCAAAAAAGGATTGAACATTTAATCCATACTAATTGTCCCCATCTAACTCCAATTAATATTGATATAAAAAACAAGAATCCCGTTATAAATATTGCAAGCACTCTATTTTTTTCATCAGGTAACCCTATTCCTGAATTGATTTCATGGGAAACTAAATTAATTTCTAGGGGCAAGAAATTGAAAATTATTCCAGAAAAAGCTGCCCAAAGAGGGAGAGTAATTGATACTAACAATAAAGTTATAGACACATAATTATTATTAGTCCTATTCATTAAAGAGTTTTTAAATACTTTAATAGTTTCTTTAGAGATACCTGAGGTGATTTGTATTATAGTCAGTTCAGAAAAACTAAAATAATTAGAATATGTTTTTATTTTAAAATGAAAGAAACCTAGATATCCAATATTTAGTAAATTGAAAGATACCAACATAAAAATTATCAAATACGAAGATTCTTTAGTCCCAAAAATTAGAGCTAAAATTAAAGATATAAAGTATAGGTTTTTTGAATTTCTGTTTGATAAATAATTCCAAATTAGAATGATTAATATTACTGAAAATAAATTCATCAAAACATCGTTTCTAGCGAATCTGGTGAAATAAGTAATAGTAGGTGATACTGCTAGAAATAAACTGATTAGTATGCATGGAATTAAGTTGATGTGTTTGATTAAAAAATATGGCATTACCACCAAAAGACTTCCACAAGCTACGTAAAGCAATCTACTACTAAAGTCAGAATCTCCAATTACGGAAAAAATTATTGATGTCAATTCCATTTGTAATGGACCGTGCATCATAGGGTTATGCGAATATCCCAGTCCTTCGAATAATTTCCAAGAGTAAAATACATGTAAGCTTTCATCGTGATGCATTGCTCTCGAAGATATATCAAATAATCGTAAAAATAATGATATTAAAAAAATTGATGAAAATATGACGAATTCTTTTTTGATCAATGAGGAAATATTGAGAAATTTATTCATTATTGAGTTTCATGATTTTAATTTCCTGTCCATTATATGTTTCAGAAAATACAGTAGACGCTATTAAATCGAATTTGTCTAAAGATTCCGAATTATATTTGATTGATTCATTTTCTCCTATCAATATAAATTTAATGTCATATTGATCCATTAGTTGCTTTGCTTTGTTTGAATCATTTGTTTTATAAATTGTGTCTACATTAGTTACACGAGATATAATTTCATTAGAACCTTTTCGCCATTGTTTTTCGTGGTCAGGCCAGTTTATGACATTACTGATTCCCGTATTGCTTGAAATTAGACCGAATTTATTCCATTCTCCGACAGCCTCTAAAATACCATCTTTTGATGGGATGTTTTCCTTAGCGAATAAAATGGCTTTTGCTTCATGAGGTCTGTTTTGTTTCAAATCATAAAAGCCATTAATTGAAAAAACATACGAATTTGGTGCAATACTTTGAATAGAGGCAGGTAGATATAAAAATCCCAACAAAAAAGGAATCATGATCAATGTAATTGATAATATTCTTTTAAATGTGGTTTTAGTGGTAAGAAATTTTAATAAATCGTAAAGGCATATGCCGCTTGTGACAGATAAAAAAATCCAAGCAAGATAATAAAACTTAAATATTGTGTTCATTCTATTATTAAAAATATCTCCTAGGAATAAAAATTCTGGTATTGCTAAAAGGAAAAAAGAGATACCAATTATTGAAAGGGTGATCACTGATTTACGGTTAAAATAATTTTGATTTATAGAAAAAGCATAAAAAATACTAGCGGCCGAAAACAATAAAAATATTGCTCCTGTTATTGTTTTGTGGTTAACCGACGGGTTTTTTGACTGTAAAAACAATGAAAAAATTATTGGAGATATTACAAAAAATATAGATATGAATAATGATTTTTTCCATTTTTTACCTACAGGATATATACCTGCGATCCTTATTAAATAAATCAAATGGATAATTAAAAAAGGAAGCCAAATAATTAATTCTTGTGTGAAATTACTTTGTATATTTGTTGCATATACTCCATGAATAGATGATTCAAATGAATTTATGAGAGTAAATAATAAAACTATTAAAACCGCACATAGTGATCCAATTAATGTCAGTAATTCATTTTTGGAATATTTTTGATAATTGAAAATTTTTAATAAGGATATTCCTACAGTAATAAACAGAACTATTGCGAGGTTCCATATATTAATAAATGTAATACCAAATCCTATTAACCCAAATAATGTTATTAGCATCAATGTTTTAAATGAATAAATTTTAGAGTGTTTTACAATGAATATTGCAATAATTAAAAATGTGATAACAAATGGAATGCTCATAACATGAGGGTGTAAGTCTCCAAGTATAAAGCTGAAAAATGGGAACTCATTAATTGTGTAATCACTACCTGGTAGATTACAGGAGTTCCCGAAATGGTTAATGATTCTTGTACTTTTGAACCACCACCAAAATTCATGAGGGAAAAATGTGGATGTAACTCTAGTGCCACTACCAGTAAGGCCCTCTATGCACACGAAATCCCATACTCTCTGTGGTAATAAATCTTTTTCTTCAAGCATTTTTAATGGGGTATATAAATTTCCCAAGAATACTAAGCTAGTTGATGCAAATATAGAAGGTATGAAGACTTGTTTTAATCTGGGGGTTTGTATTGTAACTAGATAAATTACAATTCCTGAAACTGTACTGAATGCTAAATATGGAATTGAGATTAGTGATAGGTTGTAAGCAATTTCAGGTGATACGGAAAGAAGGTTTCCAAATCTCCCAAAAATCCAATATCCAAAATAATAATAATTAATAGGTTCACCTTTGAACCATGGGTCTGAGGGTAGATTAGAGTGAGAATTATAGACAGCATTTAAGAATGCAAAATCCATTGGTTGTTCAGTATGACTAATGGAAGGATCAAGAGATTTGATCAATAGAAATATTCCAAATATTGTTAATGAGGTTAAAAATATAAAAAATATTATTAGATAATTTGATCTTAATGAATTTATATATGAGGTGAAATAATTTCGATTGAAATAGTAACTAAAAATCACAAAAATCGATATTAATATAAGGATTAATGATTTTGAAATTTCGATTGGTGCGAAAAAGTGCAATATCCAAGTTACTCCTCCAAACCCCAATAGAAATAAGGGTTTAGAGATACAAAATCCTACATAGGAGAAATTTTTAAATAATCTGAATATTGATAAATGTGTAACAATTCCTAATATCTCTAAAGTTGCTATCCAAAAAATGATGTTCATTATCAAATTTCTTTTCAGTTAAAAACATATTCAGTAAATAAATTTGGGTCGAATAATGCTATGTCAAAAGGTTGCTCGCCCGTTCCTATAAATGAAATTGGTATGTTAGTTTCTTCAATGATTGGAATAATGATTCCACCTTTTGATGTCCCGTCTAATTTTGTTAAAAAAATCCCATTGCATTGAATTGATTCATTGAATGATTTTGCTTGTAACAGCCCGTTTTGTCCCGTGGTCGCATCTAATGTGAGTAGGGTATGTAAGTTGTAATGTCCTTTAGATTGATTCAAGACTTTATAAATTTTTTTAAGCTCATCCATTAAATTTGAGTTTTCATGTAATCTTCCTGCTGTATCTATAATTACTAAATCTATATTTCTTTTTTTTGCTGCTGAAATTGTATCGAATGCTACTGCACTAGGGTCACTTCCTGGTTGATGTGAAATCACATCGAAGTTTAATCTTTCTCCCCATAGTTTGATTTGTTCAATTGCCGCCGCTCTGTACGTGTCTGCTGCACCACATAAGACACTTTTACCTTGTTGTTGAAAAAAATGAGATAGTTTTGCTATTGCAGTAGTTTTTCCTACACCATTCACCCCAGCCATAACTAGTATTTGAGGGAAGTTCTCATTCTTTGAAATCTCATCATGTTTAGAGGATTCTAAAATATGTTGAATTTCGTTTTTAATGAGAATACCTAAATTTGGAGATGTTGATTTTTGTACGCTAAAAGAATTTTTTATAGATTCAATTATGTTAGTTGTTGAATACATACCAATATCTGAACTTACTAATATGTCTTCTAGCTCCTCTAAATCATTTAATGAAAGTTGTTGAGATTTGAAGATATCTGGAATTTGGCCAAAAAAAGAATTTTTGGTTTTCGCAAATGCATTTTTTAAGCTTTGATGGGTTTTTTTATTCATAATTATTTCTTTGATGATAATTTAACATTACCCAACAAGTATTTACAGGGTTAATGAAAGTAATTACAATTATCTTTGTAGCAAATAATGAGGACTTTATGGAAATTAGAGATTTAAGAAGCTTTGAATCTGCCGCTAGAAACCGTAGCATTTCTAAAGCTGCTAATGAGTTGGGTTGCGGGCAACCCACAGTTACTACTCACATTAAAAAACTTGAACAAGAATTGTCTATGGTGTTGTTTGACAGGGTTACTAGGCCGATTGGTGTTACTTTGTCAGGTCAAATGATTTATGATTTGATTAAGCCATTGCTTGATGGATTAGATTCTTTAGCTTCTAGAACATCTCAGGCTGAAGAAAAAGGTCCCGTTATTATTGCTGCTACTCCTGATATTATTCCACATACACTTTTGAAAGTTGTTAAAGAATTTAATATTCGATTTCCTGATGTTTTTCTTAAAATTATTTCAGGTAATCGTTCAGAAGTGACATCAATGGTAAAAACAGGTGAGGCTGATGCAGGAATTATTCAGCATCCAGATAGAGGATCTGATTTAGATTTTGAACCACTATTTTTATACGAACGTGTTCTTATAGCTCCTAAAAATCATGTTTTACTTCAACGTGAATCTATTGACTTAGATGATATTGCAAAATTTCCTTTAATAATGATGGCGAAAGGTACCTACACTAGACAAGTTGTTGAAGATCAATTCCAAAAGAAAAACATTGCTTATGATGTAGTGATGGAATTAGAGAGTATGGATATGATTAAAAAATTTGTAGCTTTGGGTATGGGTATTTCTGTAGGGCCTAAATTAGCAATTGATGAGGATGATTTAGAAGAATTAGAGGTTTTATCTCTTGCTAACTATTTGCCTGTTGATCAGGCTGGTTTACTTACATTACCGGGAAAAAGTTTTTCTACTCCATCTAATCAATTTTTTTCAGTAATGAGAGAAGTACTGGCATAATTACTTTTTGATTTCACCTACAATTTTTGCTGTAATTATTTGTCTGTAGTCGTAAAAAGGTCTGTTTGAACAAGTAACAAGTTTTATGAATTCTAATCCTGGGTTGAATATTTTTAAATCATCTTCGTGAATTTCTTCTGAAGAATAAGCTTCATATACTAAATGATAATTATCGCTGATTAGGTGAATAAAAACAGGGTCACCATTTCTTATAGCATCGGCTATTTTGGGTAATTCTTGGAATATATTTCCCTCTCCTTTGATTGGGCTTTCCAAATGTCCGAAATACCATCCTGTTGCATCTTTTGATCCCAGAAATTCATTGGGAATTCTTCCGATGATATTTTTAGGAGAATCGAAGGACTGAACTCCATTAATTGAAATTACTTTGAGATTTTCTACCTTTGAATCCACTTCAATATAAGGAATCTTTATTTTTGTTGGAGTTCCGTTTAAATTAGATATAGACAAGTTTGACAATATTTCAGAGGAAAATCTTTCATGGATTTGTATATTAGAAAGTTCATAGTTGATTTCTAACCATCTTGAACTTGTCCAAGATTTAGGATGATATACATTTATTAGAGAGTTGTTTGAGTAATTATTAATGATGTTGTCAGTAATTAGAAAATTTTGTTGGTCAATTCCCACTTTTTGGATGGGTTTTTGAACAGATAGTACATTTAATACATTGTTGGCCATAAAATATGGCAACAATATTAAGCCACCAATTAGTAAAAATATTATTCCTGTAATAAAAGACAGAAATGCTATCTTTTTTTTACTCAAAGTTCCCATTATGAAATCCACTTTATGGATAAATGGTTTGCATAAGAATTATCTTGGTCTAGGTGAGTGAGATTCTCCGCTAGCAATTGGTTCGTTAATGTATACGTCACCATTTCTAATTTTGATATTGTAACCACAAGTAGAACTTGTACACACCCAAGCCTTATAATGAATTGGAGCACCTTGGCTACCAAAATCTGATAAGGGGAGTAAATTTCCTGAAGTGCATTCTTGACAATCAGGCCACGAGCTTTCTGACATTTTATACCTCTTTTTCCCACCACCGGGTTTTAATCTGTTTTGAGTATAGCATAGGTTTGTGATTAATTTAACAACCTATACATTTGATTGGCTTAAAATATTTATAGCATTTTTCCAATAAATATTATCTAATTGTTTTTTATCAATAGAAAGTTTTTCTATTTCATTACTTATCCTAGAAGGCTCCATTAAAGGAAAATCTGATCCGAACAATATTTTTGTAGAATCTAAAATATTGATAGCGATTTCAAAAATTTTATTATCATATAAAAAAGGTGAGGCCGAACAGTCATAAAACACATTTTTAAGTGATCGTGAAATTTCAGGCATTAACTCATAGAAAAATAGTCCACCACCCCAATGTGACAAAACAAAGTTGTTATTTGGAAAATCTTCTATAGTTTTGACTAATTTTTCAGGAGTAGTGAGCCCTTTTCCAGCATATAGATGTCCTACTGGTTCTGAAGCATGAATTACAATAGGGAATTTGTATTGTTCTAGAATTTCCATATATGGTGCCATTAAATGTTTATCTGTAATATTAAAATTCTGAAAATCACAATGTATTTCACCAAATCCCTTACTCCCGGATTCAATGCATCTTAATGCTTCATTAATTCCAGATTTTAAATCAGGTGGATTAATTCCTGTAAAAGGTATGAGTTTCCCGAGGGAATTTTTAGCAGAATCAAGGATGTAATCATTCACAAAAGAGTTTAATCCAGAATCACTCCATCCCATCCCTAATACAACAGATTGATTAATATGTTGTTCATTCATTTTTTCACACAGAAATTCTGCAGTTGAGAATTTACTATTTGGATTCTTAAAAAGAGCCTTAATTGTGGTATCTTTTTGAATATATTTTTCTAAATTATTTATGATTTCCACTGGAAGTATGTGGGTATGAAAATCTATCAAATTTCACCAATTATAAATATTTCATTCAAAGAAGTAATATCAACTAGTTGCAAGTGGCCTGACTTCAATTTGGGATCTCACTTCTGGATTGACTAACGACATTGGCCATGTGCCATTCAAAAGTCTGGCTGCTTCTTGTCCCACTTGAATCTGTGCTGCAACTTTAGCTCTATTAGAAGTGCCTGCAGAGTGTGGAGTTACAATAACGTTATCCATGTAAAATAACGGATTATCTGTTGCTGTAGGCTCTATTTCAAAAACATCAATTCCAGCACCTGAAATTTTCTGAGAATTTAATGCGTTTATCAAAGCTTTTTCGTCTACTGTTCCCCCTCTGCAAGTGTTGATAAAATATGCAGTTTCTTTCATAGAGTTGAAAAAACTTTCTCCCACAATTTTCCTTGTTTGATTATTTAATGGGGTATGCATAGATACAAAGTCAGATCTACCTGCTAATTCATTTAAACTCGAGACTAACTCTACTCGATATTCACGTGCTAACCATGGAGCCACAAAAGGATCATATGCAACTACTGAAATGCCTAGTGCTTGGGCTTTTCGGGCTACAGCTCGACCGATATTTCCTAATCCTACTAACCCTAAAATTTGATCAGTCACAGGTACCATGTTATTCATTACTTGGCGAGTTTCATCTCCCCATTTTCCTGAACGAGTTAGTTTATCTAAAATTACTAGTTTCTTAGCACAAGCCAAAACCATCATGATTGCATGATTTGAAACTTCTTCAGTACAAAATCCAGCTGTGTTTACAACCATAACTGCGTTATCTGTAGCAGCTTCATGATCAATGTGATCAAAACCATGAGCAAAGCTAACAATTGCTTTTGCGGTATCTATTTCCTCAATTACACTTTTGGGCATTTTGACACCTTGATTGATGATTAAATCAACGCCTTTAACTGCTTCCATGGCTTCACCTTCACTGTGACATACGTATACGTCAAAATCGTAATCAATGCCTTGTAGTTGTTTTTTGACTAATTCAGTATCAGGTTCACTGCGTGCTATCATCGCAATTTTTAAGTCTGCCATATGAATCTCCTGTTTTATCTAGCTATATAAGTACTTGCGGATTTTGGAAGTAGAGTGTTCCCCATTAAGTATTGGTCAATTCCTCTTGCGGCTTCTCTTCCTTCGGAAATAGCCCATACAACTAGAGATTGCCCTCTAGACATATCGCCTGCTGCAAATACTCCGGATACGTTGGTCATTTTATTAGAATTAGTTTGTACGTTACCTCTTTGATCTAGTTCAACTTGTAATTGGTCTAACATTCCCTCTTTTTCAGGATGTAAGAACCCCATAGCAAGAAATACTAAATCAACTTCTAAAATGAATTCACTGTCTGGAATTTCATGCATTGTAGGTCGGCCATTTTCATCGGGTTCTCCCCATTCGACTCTAACAGCGGTAAGGGATGTTAGTTTTTCATTTTTACCATTAAATGATTTTGTCAAAATATTGTAGTCTCTGTCTCCTCCTTCCTCATGTGAAGATGAAGTTCTGAGTACCATTGGCCAATTGGGCCAGAAGTCATTCTGTCTACGAGTTCCTGGAGGCTCTGGTAGTAATTCTAATTGATAAACAATTTCAGCGCCTTGTCTTAAAGATGTTCCTAAGCAGTCAGATCCAGTGTCACCTCCACCCAGGATAACTACTTTTTTACCTTCAGCATTAATAATTGTTTCTTTTGAAATCGATTCGCCAGCGTTGATTTTGTTTTGTTGAGTTAAAAAATCCATAGCAAAATGAACGCCAGTTAGTTCTCTGCCAGGAATTGGTAGATTTCTAGGAATAGTTGATCCACCAGTAAGTAATATAGAATCATAATTTTCTTTTAAGTCTTGGATTGGAACATTTTTACCAACGTATGCCCCTGTAACGAATTTTATTCCTTCTTCAGTCATCTGGTCTATTCGTCTTTGGACTACAGACTTTTCAAGTTTAAAATCTGGTATTCCTAATCTTAACAAGCCTCCTATATAGTTAGCTCTTTCAAAAACTGTCACGGTATGACCAGCAGAATTTAATTGTTGAGCAGCAGCTAATCCTGAGGGCCCTGAACCTACTACTGCGATACTCTTGCCAGTTCTATGTGAAGGTGGGTTAGGTTTGATAATTCCTTCTTTCCATCCTCTATCCACAATAGTTTTTTCAATAAATTCTATGGATACTGGATCATCATTAATATTTAACACACATGAGGCTTCGCATGGAGCTGGACAAATTCTGCCGGTAAATTCAGGGAAGTTATTAGTAGAGTGTAATTCCGCTAAAGCTTCCTTCCAATTTCCTTGATAAATTAAGTGGTTAAAATCAGGGATAATATTTCCTAACGGACATCCACTCATACAAAAAGGCACGGCACAGTTCATACATCTAGCACCTTGTGTCGCAGCAGTGTCAGGATCTAAGTCTTCATAAAATTCATTAAAATTTTTTAATCTTAGATCTACAGGGAATCTATTAGGCGTTAACCTGGTATATTCTTTGAAACCTGTTGGTTTACCCATTAACTGAAACCTCTTTATTTTTTAATTCTTCCAAGACTCTTTTATAGTCGTTAGGCATAACTTTTATAAATGAACGTAAAGTGTTTTTCCAATCATTTAATATTTTCTCTGCTGTAGCACTATTAGTGTATTTAAAATGATTTGATACTAGTTTGAATAATTCAGATTCGTCTTCATCTGAAACCTTTTCTAAGCTTACTAACCCCATATTACATTTAGGCTCAAATGTTTTATGTGGGTCAAAAATATATGCCTCACCTCCACTCATACCTGCTGCAAAATTTCGGCCAGTGATTCCTAAAATTACTATTTTGCCTCTAGTCATGTATTCGCATCCGTGATCGCCTACACCTTCTACAACTGCATTGGCACCACTATTTCTAACAGCAAATCGTTCTCCGGCAATTCCATTAATGTAAACCTCACCACCAGTAGCACCGTAAAGGGCAACATTACCTATTATGATATTTTCTTCAGCAGTAAAGGATGAACTTGAGGGAGGTTGTACTATAACTTTACCTCCTGATAGTCCTTTGCAAAAATAATCGTTTGCGTCACCTTTTAAATCTACAAATATGCCTTTATTTAAAAACGCACCAAAGCTTTGACCAGCTGAACCATTTAAATTTAATTTAATAGTCTCATCAGGAAGCCCTTTTTCACCATAGTGTTTTGCTATTTCATGACTAAGTGTTGTCCCCACTGTTCTAAAAGAGTTGTTGATATTTTTGGTGATAGTTGTTTTATTACTATTTATCAAAGAATCTTTAGATTCTTTGATAAGTTGTTGGTCTAGAGATTTTTCAAGACCATGGTCTTGTTTTTGAATGCAGAATCTGGCAATTTTATCTGATACACCAGGGTTAAAAAGTATTTGAGAGAAATCTATGTCTTTTGTTTTCCAGTGGGTGATGTTTTTTCTTGGTTCAAGTAGATCTACTCTACCTATCATTTCATTAATAGACCTGATTCCCAAATCAGCCATAATTTGTCTTAATTGTTCAGCAATAAAGAAAAAATAATTGATTACATGCTCTGGTTTCCCTGAAAATTTTTTTCTCAATTCAGGATCTTGTGTTGCTATTCCTACTGAACAGGTATTCATATGGCATTTTCTTAGCATTATGCAACCCATAGCTATTAATGGGCCTGTAGCTAAGCCAAATTCTTCAGCTCCTAGTAAGCACGCAACAGCGACATCTCTACCAGTTTTAAGCTGGCCATCAGCCTGAAGTACAATTCTTCCTCTTAAGTCATTCATTACCAGTACTTGTTGAGCTTCAGCAACTCCTAGTTCCCATGGTAGTCCAGCGTGTTTAATAGAGGTTTCAGCAGCAGCTCCGGTTCCTCCGCTAGACCCGCTAATTAAAACAACATCAGCATGACCTTTTGATACTCCCGCAGCTATAGTTCCAACTCCTGCTTCGGCAACTAGCTTTACGTGAATTCTAGATTGAGGGTTAGCATTTTTAAGGTCATGAATTAACTGAGCTAGATCTTCAATAGAATAGATGTCGTGATGGGGTGGTGGTGAGATTAATTCAACTCCTGGTGTTGAGTGGCGAACGGATCCTATGTATTCATCAATTTTATGTCCGGGTAATTGTCCCCCTTCACCTGGTTTAGCTCCCTGTGCCATTTTGATTTGAATATCAGTTGAATTTGTTAAGTAATTAATAGTGACCCCAAATCTCCCTGAGGCTACCTGTTTGATAGAACTATTTCGAGAATCTCCGTTTTTGTCCAAAGTAAATCTTACAGAATCTTCTCCACCTTCTCCTGTATTGCTTCGGGCATGAATTCTATTCATTGCTATAGCTAGAGTTTCATGAGCTTCTCTACTAATTGAGCCAAGAGAAATTGCTCCAGTAGCAAATCTTTTGACTATTTCTTTTGCAGGTTCTACTTCGTCTAAAGAAATTTGATTTCCTGAATTTTTAAAGTCTAATAATCCTCTGATAGTCGATAATCGCACATTTTCTTCGTCAACAAAACTAGCAAATTGCTGGTATGTTTCCCAATTATTAGTTTTTACCGCATGTTGTAAAGATGAAATAGTATTAGGGTTCCACATATGGTAAATTCCATCACGCCTCCACTGGTATTCACCTCCAGGTAAAATATCTAAATTTGAATGGATTTCAGCATCCTTATACCCTCTGGTATGCCTATTAATAGATTCAGTTTGTATTTCTTTAAGCCCAATTCCCCCAATTCTAGAAATTGTTCTATTAAAATACTTAGATATAAATTCTTGGTTTAAACCTATTGCCTCAAAAATTTGTGCCCCACGATAGCTTTGGATGGTGGAAATTCCCATTTTGGACATAGTTTTTAAAATTCCCTTATGAGCTGCTGCAAGATAATTTTTTACAGAATTTTCTTCAGAAACTTGTATTGATAATTCATTTTCTTTTGCAAGTTTTTGAATTATTTCTAGGGCAAAATAAGGATTAATAGCTCCTGCTCCAAATCCTATTAGTAAAGCAAAGTGTGCGACTTCTCTAGCTTCACCTGTTTCAATTACTAATCCTACTTTTGATCTTAATCCAATAGAAATTAGATGGTGATGCACCGCAGATGTATAAAGTAATGCAGGTATTGGAGCATTACTTTCATCGACACCTCTATCTGAAAGAATTAATATGGAAGCTCCTTGGTTTATGGCATTTTCAGAATTTTTTAGAATCTGATCAATGGCAATTTCAATTCCTTTTTCAGCCGAGGGGTTGAATAAACATGAGATGGTTTCTGATTTGATTCCATTTTGATTACATTCTCTGAGTTTACCTAAATCTTCATTATTAATAATAGGATGGGGTAATGTAATTTGTCTTGCATGTAAGGGTGTTTCTTCAAAAAGATTTCTTTCTTCTCCAATAGTTGCTTTTAATGATGTAACTAATTCTTCACGAATTGCATCTAATGGTGGGTTACTGACTTGGGCAAATAATTGTTTAAAATAGTTAAAAAGTAAGGGGTTGTGATCAGATAAAAATGCTAGAGCAGCATCATTTCCCATTGATCCAGTGGGTTCGTAAGCAGTAGTGGCCATCGGGTCAATTAGCATTCTTAATTCTTCTAAAGTGTAACCAAAAGCGTTTTGTCTTTTTACGAAAGTGGATAATGGTTCAGTAGGCAAATCCACAGGAGTATTTAAGTTATTAATAGATATTCTGTTTTCCTCTAACCATTTTTCGTAAGGTTGTTGTTGTGAAACAGAACTTTTAATTTGAGCATCATTAATTATTTGACCTGATTCAGTGTCTAATAAAAACATTCTTCCCGGATAAATTCGTTCCTTAAATAGGATGTTTTCAGGTGGAACTTCAATCACACCAGTTTCAGACCCCATAATTAGTAAGTCATCTTTTGTGACTAAATATCTACAAGGTCTTAAACCATTTCTGTCTAAGACTGCACACACTTTTTTGCCATCAGTACCTACTACTAATGCAGGTCCATCCCAAGGTTCCATCATGCTTGAGTGATAATCGTAAAATGCACGTTTTTCAGGTGACATTTCTATGTTGTCTCCCCAAGCTTCAGGAATCATCATCATCATAGAATGTTCTATTGATCTTCCTGTTGCTAGAAGTAATTCAAGAGCATTATCTAATGCTGCTGTATCACTTTGGTCATGAGCTGTAATTGGTTTAATTTTTTCTAGATCGTCGCCCAATTCATTAGATTTAAATGCATGTTCTCTAGATAACATCCAATTGACGTTACCCTTAACAGTATTAATTTCGCCATTATGCACTACAAACCTGTATGGATGTGCAAGTTTCCAGCTTCCCAAAGTATTAGTACTAAATCTTGAATGAACTAAAGCAAATGAACTATGAAATGATTCATCATTTAAATCTATAAAAAATTCTGCAACTTGTTCCGGAACCAATAACCCTTTATAAACTATAGTTGATGATGAAAGTGAGCAAATATAAAAATCATCTGATTTTAATTCACATGATGAGATTTGTTGCTCAATATTTCTTCTTAGAATGTATAGAGATAGATCTATATTTTTATAAGAATTTTGTTGTGTTTTTGATACGAAAAACTGAAAAATATTCGGTTGAACTTCTTTAGCTGATTTTCCTATTTTACTTGAATCTACAGGAACTACACGCCACCAAATCAATTCAAAATTTTCTTGTTCGATTGAATTTAGAATAGTTTGCTTGTATTGATCAATTGTATTTGAATCGTCTTGAGGGATGAATACCATTCCCACTCCATAATCACCTACATTAGGTAAGGAAGTGTTTTCTAGTAAAGCTTTTTGAACAAAAAAATCATGGGGAATCTGGCACATTATGCCGGCTCCATCCCCTGTTTCTGGATCTGCGCCGGAGGCCCCTCTATGCCCCAGATGGCATAAAGCATCTAACCCTCGAGAAATAATCTCATGTGATTGGATTCCTTTGATATTGGCTACCATTCCTACACCGCATGCATCATGTTCGAATTCGGGTGAATATAATCCTTGTTCTTGGATATTGGGTATGTGTTTATCTTTTTGCATATTTAAATTTTATACTATAGCGAGGGTAAGTATTTTTGTATTTCAAAATCTGAAATTTGAGCGCTATATGATTCCCATTCAATTTTTTTGTTTTCTATAAATATTTTAAATGCTGTTTCTCCTAATGTCTCTCTAACTAAATCGCTAGTTTCAGTAATTTGGATAGCTTCCCATAGATTAGTGGGTAAAGTTTCTATTCCAGATTCTCTTCTTTGCTCTTTAGTCATAAGATTTACGCTTACTTGAGGTGATTCAGGTAATGTATATTCATTCTTAATTCCTTCTAATCCAGCGGCTAAAATTACACTAAATGCTAGATAAGGGTTACATGCTGGGTCCGGTGCCCTGTATTCTATTCTTCTTGAATTAGGGCGATCTTCTTTATATGATGGAATTCTAATTAAATCAGATCTGTTCACTTCAGCCCAAGAAATGTAAGTAGGGGCTTCGTAGCTAGGAACAAGTCTTTTATATGAGTTGACCCACTGATTTGTAACTAATGTTATTTCTCGAGCATGTTTTAATAAGCCTGCACAAAAATGTTTTCCAATATCTGAAAGTTGATTAGGGTCTTTAGTGTTTAGAAACGCATTTTCATCTCCGCTAAATAAAGACATATGAGTGTGCATGCCGTTTCCATTTTCTCCAAAAATTGGTTTTGGCATAAATGAAGCATAAAATCCATGAGTTGAGGCAATTTCTTTAACAACTGATTTGTAAGTCATGACTGTGTCAGCCATGGTAAATGCATCTGTATATCTTAAATCTATCTCATGTTGGCTAGGGGCTGCTTCATGGTGACTTGATTCTACAGGGATTCCTAGAGCTTCTAATGTAAGTATAGTTTCTCTTCTTAATTCAGTTCCTGCTTCAGATGTAAGTTGGTCAAAATATCCACCTGAATCAATTAATTGTGTTGATTCAGAAGATTTGAAATAAAAATGTTCTAATTCTGGAGCTACATAAAATGTAAACCCCATGTCAGAAGCTTTTTTAAGATTTGACCTTAGAACATTTCTAGAATCTCCTTCAAAAGGTTTTTCATTTGGAGTAATGATGTCGCAGAACATTCTAGCTACACCGTTAGGTTTAGGTCTCCATGGCAGAATTGTAAATGTGTTTGGGTCAGGTAATACATACAAATCTCTTTCATCTACACGGGCGTATCCTTCTATTGAAGAACCATCAAATCCCATACCCCTGTTCATAGTGTTTTCTAGTTCTTCATAAGTTATAGCAAAACCTTTGAGGTTACCTAAAATATCAGTAAACCAAAGTCTAATAAATTTGACTTCATTATCTTTTGCAGTCGCTTTTATGTATTCAATTGCTTCGTCGTTTGTAGACATAAATAGTCCGAATTACTATAAGTATTATTTGAGTTATTTAAAACTAACAATGGGGATTGATACAGTATAGATATGTCAAAAAAGTGTCAATCAGTATTGAGGTAACAAATAGCAGAATTGAGTCGGTTGAATCTTATCAACCGACTCAATTTGAATTCTTTATGCGTCGAAAGATAAAAAGAACTCGTATGGGTGAGGTCTTAATCTAATAGCATCAACATCATTTTGTCTTTTGAAATCAATCCATGTTTTAATTACGTCTTCTGTGAAAACTCCACCTTTAAGTAAGAAATCATGATCATCTTCTAAGGCCTGTAATGCTTCTTCAAGACTTCCAGGTACTTGAGGAAATTTTGATGTTTCTTCAGCAGATAATTCGAATAAATCTTGACTTAGTGGTTCCCCTGGAGAGTATTCATTTTCTATTCCGTCTAACCCTGCCATTAACATAGCTGCAAAAGTTAGATATGGGTTGCAGGTAGGATCAGCAGACCTGAATTCTACTCTCTTAGCTTCGGGGTTGTTGAAATACATTGGAATTCTACATGCTGCAGACCTGTTTCTAGCTGAAAGTGCCAAAATGGTAGGAGCTTCGAATCCCGGAGTTAGTCTTTTATATGAGTTTGTAGTTGGTGCTGCTAAGGCCATTAATGCTTTTCCATGTTTAATTAGCCCTCCAATGTAGTGTAAAGCTAATTCAGATAATCCAGCATATTGATCCCCTGCAAAAAGAGGTACTCCATCTATCCATATAGATTGGTGAGTATGCATCCCAGTTCCATTGTCTTCAAAAAGAGGTTTTGGCATAAATGTTACTGTTTTGCCATTTTTTGCTGCTACATTTCTAACAGCATATTTGTAAGTCATCACCTTATCTGCAGTTTCTAGCAGTGGACCAAACCTCATATCAATTTCAGCTTGACCACCAGTAGCTACTTCGTGATGTTGAGCTTCAATTCTGATGCCAAAATCATTTACAAGAGTTCTCACCATTTCACTACGTAAATCATGTGCTGTGTCAATTGGTGGTGCAGGGAAGTACCCACCTTTGTGAGGTGGACGACTTCCTTTATTCAAAGTGACTCCGTCTAACATGAACTCGTTTCCTGAATTCCAAATGCCTTCGTCAGTATTGACTTCATGAAAACTATGATTTGATCCATAGCTGAATCGAACAGAATCAAAAATGAAAAACTCTACTTCGGGACCCCATAAAGATTCAGTTCCGATTCCTGTAGATTTTAAGTAATTTTCAGCTTTTCTAGCTATGTTTCTTGGATCCCTACTATAATTGTCTCCTGATGTTGGATCTTTTATGTCTGCGATACAAGAAACAGTTCCCTTGAAAAAGGGATCTACTACAGCTGTAGTAGGGTCAGGTACTATAAGCATGTCAGATTCCTCTATGGATTGAAATCCTCTGATACTTGAGCCGTCAAATCCTGCTCCATTGGATATTAAAGAGTCATCCACTTCACTAATGGGAATTGAAAAATGTTGCCATGTACCTGGAAGGTCTGTAAATTTCAGATCTAGTATGTCACAGTTATTATCTTTCATAAGTTTTAATATTTCAGCAGATTCGTTAGCCATTACTAACTCTCCTTTTTTGTATAACAATATGTGATAAACAATTGTTTCAGTTTTTTACTCTCATGAGAAGCACCAAATGTTAATAGATTGTTACATTTTTGTATAGAAAATTAACACTTTTCTTTTTTTAAACCCCAATGTAGGGTAAAATCCCATGATTTTAGGAGGAGAAACATGTCAAATATTGAATTAAAAATTTATTTCGATTTTGCTTGTCCATTTGTATACAACGCAGCTATTTGGTTAGATATGGTTAAGAAAAATAGTGATAAAAAAATTAATATTGAATGGAAGCATTTTTCTTTACAGCAAAATGCTTCTACTGAAGAAGGTTTTCAAGTTTGGGAAACTGAAGACTTGAAAACTACAAGATCTTTAATGGCTGCTATTGCAGGTGAAGCAGCAAGACGACAAGGTGAAGATTTATTCCAGGCGTTTCTAATGAAATTATTAGTAGAGAGAAATGGTCCTAAAAGAATTCCATTAAATGACAATGAAGTTTTTTTAAGAATAGGTAGTGAATGTGGATTAGATTTGGAAAGATTTAAAAAAGATTTATCTGATAATTCTATTATAAAAATTATACGCCAAGATCATGAAGAATCTGTTAAAAATCATGGAGTATTTGGTACACCAACATATATTTTTGAAAACGGTCAAGGATCATTTGTGAAAATGTTTATCCCACCAGAAAATGAAGCACTAGAAGCTTTTGATGAATTTTTAGCATTGTTTGGTAAAAGAAATTATTTTGGGGAAATTAAAAGACCTCAACCTCCATGGCCTAAAGGCGCTCTTTAATGTCCGATGTTTCGAAAATTCAAAACATTGAAGATATATTAGGGATAAAATTTCATAATAAACAAGTTTTGTTAGAAGCTTTGACACATAGTTCTATGGCTAATGAACTACCTAATATTTTACACAATGAAAGGCTCGAATTTTTAGGAGACACAGTAATTGATTTTATAATTTCCAAATACCTTTTTCGGGAATATCCAGACTTCTCAGAAGGGGATATGACATTTCACCGATCACAGTTAGTAAAAGGTGAAACTCTCGCTGAAATTTCTAAAAGTTTAAATTTAGACGATTATATTTTTTTAGGTCACGGAGAAGAGAAATCAGGAGGAAGAGAGAAAAAGTCTAATTTGGCAGGTTTATTCGAGGCAATTATAGGTTCTATTTTTATTGATCAGGGATTAGATAAAACTGAAATTGTAGTGTTGAAAATTTTTGCCACAAAATTAAATGGAATCGATCATTTCAAATATCAACATCCAAAAACTGAGTTGCAAATTTACTCTCAATCGTATTTGGGAGATTTACCTAAATATCAATTGATGTCTAAAAATGGTCCTGACCATTCACCAGTTTTTGAAGTTCAACTTACTCTATCTGACGGTAAATTAATTTTAGGAAAAGGAAAAAGTATATCTCTCGCGGAAAACGATGCTGCAGAAAAAATGTTGTTATTAATCAATCAATAATAATTACTATTCAGTAATGCCAGGTACTGGAAAAGATTTAGTAAATTCCATAATTTCTTTTTGAATATTTGAAATATTTTTTTCATTTGATGGATTTTCAAGCACCCTTAGAATAAATTTCCCGATTTCTTCACAGTCTTTTTCAAACATTCCTCTAGATGTTATAGATGGAGTCCCTAATCGCATTCCACTAGCTTCTCTGGGTGGTTTTTTGTCAAAAGGAATTGCGTTTCTATTGATGACTATATTGGCTTTACCTAAAGCTTCTTCAGCTTGTTTTCCAGATAAATTAATTGGTGTTAAGTCTACCAGTACTAGGTGGTTTTCTGTTCCACCAGAAACTAGCCTTAATCCCCCTTGTAGTAGGGTTTGAGCTAAGGATTTCGCATTTTTAATGATTTGGACTTGGTATTTTTTGAAATCTGCTGATTGTGCTTCTTTAAATGCTACAGCTTTTGCGGCTATAACATGTTCTAGTGGACCTCCCTGCATATTTGGGAAAACAGCACTATTTAAATTTTTTGATAATTCTTTTTTTGCTAAAATCATCCCTCCTCTAGGACCTCTCAATGTTTTGTGAGTTGTGGAAGTCACTATGTCAGCAAATTCAACTGGTGAGGGATGTACTTTACCTGCTACCAACCCTGAGATATGAGCCATATCTACCATTAATTTAGCTCCAACTAAATCAGCTATTTCTTTAAATTTTTTAAAATCTATGATCTGACTATATGCGGATGCGCCAGCTACTATTAATTTTGGCGAGTGTATTTTTGCTTTTTGTTCTAGTTCTTCAAAGTCTATAGTTTCTGTATCAGGATTTAATCCATACGAGATAAAGTTATAAATTTTTGCTGAAAAATTGACGGAACTCCCATGAGTTAAATGACCTCCATGATCAAGGCTCATTCCCATTACAACATCTTGTGGTTCTAAAGTTGCAAAATAGGCAGCCATATTTGCTTGAGCCCCACTATGGGGTTGTACATTTACGTATTCACAATCGTAGAGGGATTTAGCCCTGTCTATTGCAGTTTGTTCAACTACATCTACAAATTCACATCCTCCGTAGTATCGCCTTCCAGGGTACCCTTCAGCATACTTGTTAGTGAAAATTGAACCTTGAGCTGTTAGTACTGCTTTACTGGCATAATTCTCTGATGCTATTAGGTTAATATTATTAATTTGTCGGATTGATTCTTTTGAAATTGCTTCAAAGATTTCTGGGTCAGTATCTTGAAGTAGCATAGTTCCTCCTATCTAGATCTGTGAACCAACAGTTAGTTATATACTATATGTTGTATATATTATCCTCCCAGTAAATTCAAACGCAACACCCTATTGTCTTGCCACTGAAATATATCTCAAGTAAAGTGAGAAGGTTGAATTTGTAAGTGAGATGACAATATGTCCCAGGGAGTTTTAGCTTCATATAAACAATTTTTGCCAATTAATGAAGATACCCCAATTTTTACTTTAGGTGAAGGTCAAACACCATTGATTAAATCTAGAAACATTGTAAAAACTATTGGTTGTGAAGAATTGTATTTTAAATTTGAAGGATGTAACCCAACTGGATCATTTAAAGATAGAGGTATGGTTGTTGCAGTTGCTAAAGCAGTTGAAAAAGGCGTAAAAGCTATTGCTTGTGCATCTACAGGGAATACTAGTGCCTCTGCCGCAGCATATGGCGCCTATCTAGGTTTAAAGACAACAATCATAGTTCCTCAAGGGAAAGTGGCTAGTGGTAAATTGGCACAAGCAATAGCTTATGGTGCCCATATTGCAATGATTAAAGGTAATTTTGATTCAGCATTAAATATAGCTAGAGAATTAGCTGATAAACATCCTATAGAATTAGTGAATTCTCTGAATCCAAATAGGATTGAAGGTCAAAAAACTGCAGCCTTTGAAATTGTTGATGAGATAGGAAAAGCTCCGGAACTATTATTTATTCCTGTTGGTAATGCCGGTAATATTTCGGCTTATTGGAAAGGATTTAAAGAATATTTCGAGTTGAGTATTTCTACAAAATTGCCAGAGTTTCATGGTTACCAAGCAGAAGGCGCTTCTCCATTAGTTACAGGACAAGTGTTTGAAAATCCTGAAACTGTTGCTTCAGCTATCCGTATAGGCAATCCCGCAAGTTGGGATAGCGCAATCACTGCTAGAGATGAATCTGGAGGATTGATTGAAAGTGTTACTGATAATGAAATAATAAATTCATATCAAATGCTTGCTGCTAGTGAAGGAGTTTTTTGTGAACCCGCATCTGCAGCATCATTAGCAGGATTGATTAAAGAAAAGAAAAATGGTTCTGATTTTCAAAATAAAACTATTGTGTGTGTGTTGACTGGAAATGGATTGAAAGATCCTGAAACTGCCATCAAAATTTCTCCAGCATCTTATGGGGAATACCAAAATGATTATGAATCAGTGGAGAAAGTATTAATAAATAATGATAAGTAAATTTGATGATTTAGAAAAAATTGATTCCTGGAATCAAATTTTAAAAGATTCGCCCACAGGCACTATATTTATAACGCCTACATGGCAGGAGGTTTGGTTGAAGAATTATAAACCTCAATCAAACATTTATTTAGAGATTGTTAGGCAAGAAAATATCGATATTGGGGTAGTTCCATTAATGGAATCAAATGGGACACTAAGCTTCATTGGAAATTCTGATGTCTACGATTATATGGATTTTCCAGTTTTAAATGGGTATGAATCAATTTTTTATGAGGTTGTTGCTGATTTTATAAAATCATATGAGTGGCAAGATGTGAAATTCGAATCTATTCCACAAGATTCTCCAACTTTAGAATTGTTACCAAAATATTTTGATTCAGAACATTTTGATATTTCTGTGGTTCAATCTGATTGCACTCCTTTAGTTGAACTACCTGAAGATTGGGAAGAATATTTATCTAACTTGCGTAAAAAAGATCGACACGAACTCAGACGTAAAATACGTAGATTAGAATCAAATCATTCATTTAACCAATTTAGATGTGATTTGAACCCAGAATCTCTAGAAAATGACATGAATGATTTTTTTGAATTGATGTCTTTAAGTAGCGAAGACAAGGGTGAATTTTTGACTGAAATGAATAAATCTTTTTTTATAGAATTAGCAAAAACATTTTCACCAAAAAAATTATTTAACTTATATTTTTTAGAGATAGATAATCAAAAAGTTGCAGCATGTATATATTTTTATTTCGGTGATCAAGTTTTGTTATATAACAGTGGGTACAATCCACAATTTTCTAGTTTAAGTGTTGGTTTAATAAATAAAGCTCTAACTATTAAAGAATCTATAGAAAATCAAAAGAAAATCTACAACTTTTTGAGAGGCACTGAAAGATATAAGTATCATTTAGGTGGTCAAGATAAGTTTGTAATGGATTTGTCTATTACTAGACTTTAATCTTATGAATATTGTAATTGTGAGTATGCACAGTTGTCCTATGGGAATTCCAGGCTCTTCTGATGTGGGCGGAATGAATATTTATTTAAATAATCTAGCCGCTAACCTATCCGAGCTTGATAATAATGTATGGATATTTACAAGATCTCATGAAGGATGTACTTATGTTAAAAAACAACCTGAATCTAGATTTCAATTAATTCATTTTGAAATTGGAAATCCGGATACAGATAAATATGATTTGTATGATTATACTGAAGAGTTTGCATTATTAATTAAAGAATTTATTAATGTAAATTCTTTAATGGTTGATTTTATTTATTCACATTATTGGTTGTCAGGAATAGTTGGAGAGAATTTATCTAAATCATTTAACATCCCTCATTTTGTCACATTTCATACTATGGCAAAGACTAAATCTAAGTTTCTACCTGGAAATTCAGAACATCCGAATAGGCAACGACATGAAAAGAGAGTGATGGATAGTGCTAGCTATATAATTGCATTAAGTTATGTAGAAAGTATGGATATACAAAATTTTTATGATATTTCTGAAGAAAAAATCATGGTATTCCCACCCGGTGTTGATTTGCAAAATTTTTATCCTATAGACAAAACTTCTGCTAAAAATACATTGGGTATTAAAAGTCACAACTCTGTTCTTTTTGTGGGAAGAATTGACCCGATTAAAGGAATTGATATATTACTAGAAATGGCAAAAATTCTTAAGGAAAAAATTAAATATCAATTAATTATTGTAGGTGGAGGAACAATCAAATCTAAAGAATTAATTGAGTTACAAGCAAAAATTGATACCAATAATTTATCGGGTGATGTAATTCTAAAAGGGTCTGTTCCACATCAACAATTGAGAACGTATTATAGTGCTGTAGATGTATTTGTTTTAACATCATTTTATGAAAGCTTAGGCTTTGTGCTACTTGAATCAATGGCTTGTGCAACACCGGTAGTAGCATCAAATGTTGGTGGAATTCCCACTTTAGTTAAAGATTCACAAACAGGTTTTTTGATAGATGGAAATAATCCGAAAAGTTTTGCAGAAAAAGTATGGCAATTATTAATTGATAATAAATTGAATTATAAGATGGGTCAGCAAGGATTAAAAAAAGCTAGATTAATGAGCTGGACTCAAATGACCATTCAAATGAATAGTTTTTTTAAAAAATCTATTCACTAAATTCAAACCAGATATTTTTTTCAAAATCGCGAAATCCTATTTTTTCGTATAGATTAATAGCATTTTTGTTTTCTGAGTCTACTTCTAAAAGTACGCTTTTCGCGCCTTGTTCATACAGTGATTTGATTCCTGCTAATAACACTAGTTTGCCGATTCCTTTTCCTTGAAACGTTGGATGAACGCCAATCATTGAAATTAAACCAGTTTGATTATGCTGATCAAATAGAGTCCAATTATATGCGATTTTATTAGAATTTGATTCTACGAACATGATTCCATTTGGAGAACAATTTTCCATCCGAACTCTGTATGATATTTGTTCTAAAGTATTTGGGCAGAATCCCCAATTGTTTTCAAAGCATATATTTTGAAGATCAGTTAAATCTTGCTCATCATTGGAATCGATATTTAAATGAGTCAGTTTAAAATTGTTGTCAAATGAAATTTCTGGATTTGAATTAATTGATAATTTTAATGTGAGATAAGTTTTGACTTGAGTCCAATTATTTTTAATAAGAATTGGTTCATATGAATTTTCAGGAATTTGTATATGGAAAATTTTAGAATTAAGTGAATGTAGTTTGTTTTGAAATGTTGCAATGATTTTGCTGAAAATTTCTTTTTGATCAACATTCTTTGAAATCCATAAATTGAGTACAGTTCTTGAAATTGTATTTTCGTGAATTAATTGAAGGAATCCTATCAAATTACTTTCTGTCCAAATCAAATAACAGTCATTTTCAGGGTTTGAATATGGAATAGAAATCATTTGGGTGAAGAAATTTTCAGAAACAGTATTTTTTTCGACAAGTTTAGAATCTTGAGAGTTTATCAATTTCAATACTTCTAGGGAGTATTTAGCTTTAAAGTTTGTTATATTTATATTCATGTTTCATCCCGAAACCAAAACGAGATTCTAACAGAAATTTATTCAAATAAATTTATTATAATGAAACAAAATGATTGATTTACATAACCATTTATTAGCCGGATTAGATGATGGTCCTGGCACTTTTGATGAATCTAAAATGATTTTGGATAAAAGTTCAAAACAAGGTATTACTAAATTGCTAGCTACCCCTCATAAAAAAGATGTTTTAGAATTGGATTTATCTGAAATGATTTTGAGTCAGGTACAGTTGCTAAATCAATATGCAATTCAATCAGAATTAAACATCCAAGTTTTTATAGGGATGGAAAATCATCTTGATAAGTATTTATGTGAACAAGCAACCAATGGGTTGGCTTTTACAATAAATTACGGACCATACATATTAGTTGAACCGCCATATGTAGATTCATTTGATGCAGATTTTTATTCCCAATTGAATGAATTACAGTCAAATGGACTTTTACCATTAATTGCTCACCCTGAGAGGATGAAGGGTTTTGAAAATAATCCGAATCTAATTGAGAATTTGAAAAATTCTGGCAATTTCACTCAAATAACTTCGGGAAGTATATTAGGTAAATTTGGTAGTACTGTAGAAAATTTTTCAAAAAATCTTTTAGATTTGGGTTTAGTGGATGTAATTTCTTCTGATACACATATGATTAAAGGGAAAAGAGAACAAGACTTGCTGGATGCCTACACATTGATTTTAAAAGAATATGGAGAAGATTTTGCTGAAAATGTTTTTCGTAAAACCCCAGAAATGTTTTTATTAGGAACTTAATGATAATTTTTCATTTAACAGCAATATGATTTCTTCATGTACTTCAGAAATGTTTTTATTTCCTTCTATGATTCGCCAAAGATTTTTGTCAGATTTTGCAATAGAAAGATATCCGTTTCTAACTGAATTATGAAAATCTGAACTTTCTCTTTCAAATCGATCTTTTTTATCATTAATTTTTCTATTGAAAGATTGTGAAGTAGAAATATCTATAAGAAATGCTATGTCAGGATATATTTCCAGGGAAGCAATTTCACTTAAATTTAATATTACAGATTCATCGATTCCTCTAGCATGTCCTTGATAAGCAAGTGATGAAAAATAAAACCTATCGCTAATAACTATTTTTCCTGATTTTAGTGCGGGAATGACTTTTTGAGATATCAAGATTTGTCTAGCCGCAGATAATAAAAATAATTCTGATAATCCATTGAGTTCTTCGGAATGTAACAGAATAGAACGGATTTGTTCACCTGTTTCGGTTCCTCCTGGTTCTCTTACAAGTAAATGATCAATTTGATTATCGTAAAAATATTTAGATAACAGTTGAGATTGTGTAGTTTTGCCGCAACCTTCTACACCTTCAAAAACAATAAGTTTACCTGGGAGTTTTTTCACTAGATATTCCCTGAAATTACGACTCGACGAGATGGTTCTTGTCCCTGACTAGATGATTCTAATCCATGTTCATCTGCAATTTGGTGTTGTATTCTTCTAAGATATGAATTTTGTGGACGAAGTGCAATTTCTGTTTCTCCACTATCTATGAGTTTGGCAGCTTGTTCTGCTTCTAAAATTGCCAATGATCTGTCAGCATCTGAAATTCCAGGATCAGATGTTTTTAAAATTGCTTTGACAAAATGCTCGATTTGAAGAACCGTATTCTTCCTTAATACGAATACTGGTTTGCCTAATTTTTCAGCATCTTTTAAAGCCTGAGTTCCACGTCTATGATAATTCTTAGTAGTAACTACTATTTCTGCCTGCTTCATATCATTTACTAAAATTATTGGAGCTCCAAGATGTTTGATTACCTGATCAATCCTTCCTCTATTAACACCATAAGGGAGTACATATTTTTTTTCTACAAAAGGATCTTCTTTATACGGCATATCTTTAGAGAAATCTCTAATAGGTGTAGGAGAGGTTGAGGATTCAAAATTGTTTTGCTTAGACCTGGTAAATGGGATTTTTTTAGAGTCGAAACTGCCATCACTATTTAACTTACGTAATTCTGAATTGCAATTTTTGTCTCTTAACATTTTATCTAGGGTAGTGGTGATATCTAGGTGAATATTAACTGTATCCCAATTTTGAATTTCTACTAAAATGTCAAAAGTGGGAGATGATTTTCTTTCTAATACTGTTTTTTGAGATTTTCTTCTCTTAGCTTCTATATCTCCTAAGGTAACGGACTCAATTCCACCCACTAAATCAGATAAAACTGGGTTAAGGACTAAATTTTCTAATGTGTTTCCATGAGCTGTTGCAACAAGTTGAACCCCTCTTTCAGCTATTGTTCTTGCAGCATTTGCTTCTAAAGCAGTTCCTATTTCGTCAATGACTATTACTTCAGGCATATGATTCTGAACTGCCTCTATCATTATGGAATGTTGATGTTCTAAAGAATGTACTTGCATTCGTCTTGCTCTTCCAATGGCCTTATGAGGTATATCTCCATCACCTGCAATTTCATTAGATGTATCGACTACAATTACTCTTTTATTTGCTTCATCTGCTAAAACTCGGGCAACTTCTCGTAGCATAGTAGTTTTTCCAACTCCAGGCTTACCTAAAAGTAATACACTTTTCCCTGACAAAATTAAATCTTCAATGATTTTGATGGTTCCATAAACTGCTCTTCCAACCCTAAATGTGATCCCAACAATTCTTTGATCTCTATTTCTAATAGCAGAAATTCTATGTAATGTTCTTTCAATTCCTGCTCTATTGTCGGATCCGAAATTTCCAACTTTATTTACTACAAACTCTAGATCTTTGAGAGTGATTTCACCTGAATTTAGGGGAACATTTGAATCAATAAATCTCGCTTCAGGTTGACGACCTAAATCAAGAACTACTTCTAATAATTGATCTATGTTTGGATTTTGAATGAGTAGGTCTGCAATTTTAGATGGAATTGATTCAAACAAAACGTTTAGATTTGTCTCAATATTTGCTGACACTTATTTTTTATCTCCTAATCATTTATGAAAACATTTGTATAAATAATTCATGAATCCTATTGTCTCGAGTTAATTCAGGGTGAAATGAAGAAACAAGAATGTTGTCTTGTTTTAGAATTACAGGTTGAGTATTGGTAATTGATGATAAAACTTCCACGTTTTTTCCTACTCTTGATACCTGCGGAGCTCTTATAAAAATAGAGTGATACGGATCTTCTAATCCGTCTACATCTAAATCGAATTCAAAGCTGTCTATTTGTCTCCCAAAAGCATTTCTGGTTACATCAATATCTATTAATTTTAATGGTTCGTATTTATGAATTTTGTTTTGATATTCATTATGAATAATGTTTTGAGAAAGTATAATCATCCCAGCACAAGTTCCCCAAATTGGCATTCCATTTTTAGCACGAGAAATTATTGAATTTTTTAAATCAAATAATTCTAATAGTTTCATTATTGAAGTACTTTCGCCACCAGGAATAATTAGCCCATCAATATTTTGAAGGGATTCTTGACTCCGAATTTCCATGGAATTAACTTCCAAGGTGTCCAGCATCAAAACATGCTCAGCAAAATCTCCTTGAAGAGATAAAACTCCAATAACTGGCAAATTTACCAACCTCGTTTAGCAAATTGCTCAGATTCAGGCATTGTTCTAATATCTAGGCCTTTCATAGCGGACCCTAGTCCTTTAGAAATTTCTGCAAGAATAGCTGGATCTTTATAATGGGTTGTAGCCTTAACTATTGCGTCTGCCATTATTTCAGGGCTTTCAGATTTAAAAATTCCTGAACCTACAAAAACCCCATCAACTCCAATTTGCATCATCAATGCTGCGTCTGCAGGTGTTGATATCCCACCGGCAGCAAAGTTTACTACAGGCAAAGATCCTGTTTCATGAATTTTTTTAACAAGAGAAAATGGAGCTTTGAGATCTCTTGCTTTTGCCATCAATTCATCAGATTCCATGCCATGAATTTGTTTGACTTGGCCTAATACTTTTCTAGCGTGCCTAACTGCTTCCACAATATTCCCAGAACCTGCTTCACCCTTAGTTCTGATCATCGCAGCACCTTCACCAATTCTTCTTAGCGCTTCACCTAAATCTTTAGATCCGCAAACGAAAGGTATTTTATAATCGTGTTTGTTAATGTGGTTATTTTCGTCAGCAGGAGTTAACACTTCAGATTCATCAATATAATCTACACCTAAGGCTTCTAAAATTTGCGCTTCTGCAAAATGTCCTATTCTAGCCTTTGCCATTACAGGTATAGACACAGATTCAATAATTTCAGCAATCATTTGGGGATCAGACATTCTAGCAACTCCACCTGCTTTTCTGATGTCAGATGGAACTCTTTCAAGTGCCATCACAGCTACTGCTCCAGCGTTTTCTGCTACTACAGCCTGTTCAGGAGTTACAACATCCATAATTACTCCTCCTTTCAACATCTGCGCAAGGCCTGATTTTACTTGCCAAGTACCTGTAATTTGGTCAGTATCTGTAGTCATATGTCCTCCGAAAATATTTATATGTTAATTATATCGTATATCTTTATGTGAGATGTATCTCAACTGATTTATGTTCCCTTTGATGCTACAAAATTTGCTAATTCTATAGTTCGGCAAGAGTAACCCCATTCATTGTCGTACCATCCAACTACTTTTACCATATTGTCATTAATTGTGATTGTGGACAGTCCGTCAATTACTGCACTTACTGGACTTCCCCTAAAATCAGAACTTACTAATGGTTCCATAGATAATTCTATAATATTAGATAAATAATTTTGAGACGCGTTTTTATATGCTTGATTAACGCTATCTACAGTTACTTTTGTTTCTAAAGTAGCTACAAAATCTACTACAGAAACGGTTGGGGTTGGCACCCTAAAAGCCATTCCGTGAACTTTTCCATATAGCTCAGGGATTACAATTCCAACTGATTTTGCCGCTCCAGTTGTTGTTGGTATTATGTTGGTAGCAGCAGCTCTAGCTCTACGTAAATCTTTATGTCTCTTGTCTAAAACTTGTTGATCATTTGTGTAAGAATGAATTGTTGTCATCATTCCTTGTGATATACCAAAATTATCGTGCAGTACTTTCATTAGTGGGGCAGCACAGTTTGTAGTACATGAGGCATTAGATATGATGTGATGATTTTCAGGGATGTAATCTTCATGGTTTACTCCCATTACTATCGTAATGTCTTCTTTTTTACCAGGGGCTGATATGATGACTTTTTTCGCACCGCTTTTTAAATGTCCCTTTGCTTGATCTTTACTAGTGAATTTACCGGTACATTCTAAAACTATATCTACATCAAATTTACTCCAATCAATGTCATCAGGAGATAGTTCAGAT
>CAJWPE010000003.1 GCA_913045625.1 uncultured Chloroflexota bacterium
ATTCTCGGTCCCGTAAGAATGACCTTGAAAATCAACTGGGATTAATTTGGAAATCTAGTTTGGATGATATGTTGCAAGAATCTGATTATGTTTCAATTCATGTTCCCCTCAATGATGCTACAAAAAAAATTATTGGTAAACGCGAATTGGATTTGATGAAATCTGATTCTTTTTTGATTAATACTTCTAGAGGTGGAACTATTGACCAATTGGCTTTGACAAATGCATTAAAAAATCACCAAATTTCAGGGGCTGCTTTAGATGTTACTGATCCTGAACCTATTGCACATGATGATCCTTTAGTTTCGATGGAAAATGTGATTATTACTCCCCATATTTCAAGTGCTAGTGCCGCTACTTTAAGAAATATGGGAATAATGGCAGCTGACAACATAATCAACTTCTTTACGGAAGGCAAGATGCTAGCATGTTTGAATCCCGAACTAATGAGTTAATTCTGATCAAATCCTTCAACAACAAAACTTTCACTAGTGGATGCTCCTTGACGAATAGCAGCAACTGGTTTGTATTCTTCTGATTCACGAAACTCTTTCATTTGTTCTATAGTGGGGAATTCCAAAATTACGACTCTATTGGGTTTCCATGTAGTCGTGTCTGAGTAAATTTCTCCACCCCTGACTATATATCTACCACCAAATTTTTTAATGATTGGTGGAACTAATCTCATATATTCGTTATATGCATCCCAATCTTTAACATTAATACTGGTAATTGAATAAACTGACATTAAATCTCCTTATGTTGAAGTTGCTAGAATTCCTGTTCCTGGATATAGATTTGTAATAATTTTTTTGTTGTGAATCAGGTGATTACCTCCTACTATGACGTTCGAAATTCCGTTAGGAGGTGAAGTGGGATTAGTATATGAAGAAGTATCTATAATCGTATTAGGATTGAATGTCACTATATCTGCATGAGCTCCTACTTGAAGTCTGCCCTTTTTTTTGAAAATTGGAGCTCTTTTTTCTAATCTTTGAGCAGGCATGATAGTCATTTTTTTTAGAGCATCTATAAGAGTAATTTGTTTTTTTTCTCGGACATATTCACCTAGAACTTTTGAAAAAGTTCCTGCAGTTCTAGGATGACCTTTTCCCTTTTCAATAATGCTATCTGTAGCAATCATTGTGAGAGGATGTTTAACCGCATAATCTAAATCGTTTTGTGGAGTAGAAAAAGCAATAACCCATCCACCTGTTTCTCTATAAGTGTGAAATGTGGTTTCTGTTAAATATTCACCCGTGTCTGGACGCATAAGTTTGTCATAAGAAATTCCATATTGTGATTGCCACCCTTCTTCGAATAGTTTAGATTCAATTTTAGTCATTCCAGCAGTGTATGGGTAACACTCTGTTGAAACGTCTAACCCGGAATTTTTTGCTCCTTGGATCATATCTAAAAGTATTGGGACAGCTTTCATTCCTGTGCTATTGATATGCACCACATGTAGTGCAGCTCCAGTAATGGCAGATGCTGCTATCACTTCCTCTAATGCTTCTATAGAGTTGTTAGGTTCCCTATGCCCTTTTCCTCTCAAGTGAACATGACAAGACACATTATATTTAGCAGCGATTTTAAAAAGTTCAATCACCTCTAATTTGGTACATGCTCTAGTGTAATCTAAGCCAAATCCTACAGCTAAAGCTCCCTGTTCTAATCCCTCAGTAATAAAATGTTTGATTTTTAAGATTTCATCATTAGAGGCTTCTCGACTTCCTGCATCCCCTGCTGGTACAAAATCTCCTGGATCATCCATCACCTTCATCCTTACAGGTATATGTCCGATACTTGCGCCAAAATTTATCCTAGATTGTCCTTCCCATTTTTTATAAAAGCTCTTAATGTCGGCAGTTCCGACTTCTAATTCTAGAGTAGTCGTAACCCCATCAAATGCTTGTAATTCGAATATTTGATTGTCCTGAGGGTGTGAGTGTAGATCAATAAAACCGGGAGAGATGATTTCGTTTTTAGCATCGATGGTTTTTTCAGCATCAATGTGACCATCGGATATTTCAGTAATAATTCCATTGGTAATTCCAACATTTTTAAATGCAATTAATTCTGTTTCTGGATCAATGATTTGACCATTTATAATAGACAGATTATTTTTCATCAGTCACCCATAGTTTTTGGATCTACCATTTCATAAAATTCTATATGTTGACTTTCCAATAATGGCCTATATTTTTTAGCAACTTCAATTACCTCAGCTGGAACTTTATTTCCTTCTCGACTAGGGGATTGAATGGATTCATCTTGCCATTCTAGTATTACGATATTTTGTTCGCCTGGAAGAGTGTAACCATTGTAGGAAACGGTAAAATCACCTCTGTGTCCTGCATCTCTGTAAATTTTGGCTTGTTCGTATACTAGTTTTGCTACGTCAGAAGCAACTCCGGGTTGTGTTTTGTATACTCGTCGAATTCTATACATTTTTTACCTACTTTTTGATATTTTCATTTAAGCTTTTAGCACCTGTTTGAATCCAAGAAATCCAACTAAATGCAATAAAAGTAACTCCTAGATCTATGAAATCATTGATTTCATTTAATGGAGATAAAGTTCCGGCAATTTTGTTTTTTGATACTATTTTTTTGATAGTATTTTTAACAACTTGTTTGACTTCAGGATTGCTTGCGCCACCAAGAAAACCCATAGTTTGAGCTAAATCACCCGGTGCAACAAAAAACACGTCAATGTTATCCACTTCTAAAATTTCATCAATATTGTTAACAGCTAAAATATCTTCTATCAAAACAATTACTAGTGTTTGATCGTTAGCTTTTGAAAAATAGTTTTCTACTCCAATTCCTTGTCTACTGGTGAACGAACCTCTATGACCAATCGGGTGAAATTTACTTGCGTCTACTACCGCTAATGCTTCTTCTTTTGTGTTTACATGAGGTACTACAATTCCTTGAGCGCCTAAATCTAATGTACGGTATATCACTCCAGGGTCGTTTTGATGTACTCGAACTATAGGAGTTAGATTGGATAAGTCACAAGATCTAGTAAGATCTGGTATTTTACTGAAATCAACAGGTCCATGTTCTCCCTCCAGCCATATTCCATCAAGATTTAATGTTGAAAAATGTTCTATTAGGTCACTTGAAAAAGGTCCCAAAGGAACTTTAACAATTTCACTGTTATGTAATTTTTCTTTTGTTAAATTAATCCTCAATTCTTTCATATCTTTTAAAACCACTTTTCCTTATCTACAATATTAATTAATTCTTGGTTTTTCAAAAATAATTTGGCGTTGTTTTCCAAAATTTCATATCTTCTATTGTTCAGATTTGCAGCTTCAGCTACTGCAACATGAGGAGTTAACATTACATTGTCCAAAGACCATAGTTTATGATTATCGGGCAAGGGTTCAATTTCATATACATCTAAACCACATCCTGCAATTTCACTAGATTCTATTGCTTCAACTAAATCATCTAATTTACAGACCATGCCTCTTCCAACATTAATGAAGTATGCTGAATTTTTCATAATTTTAAATGTTTTTGCGTTAAACATGAATTCAGTTTCAGGAGTATGTGGGACAGTAGAAATTACAAAATCAGCTTCTGGTAAATATTTTTCTATATCTGTAGGCACATGCATTTCTACTCCGTCAATTTTATACTCTGGTCGAGGGTCAATGCCTATTACTCTCATTCCAAATTCTCTACATAACCTTGCAGTTTCATGACCTATACCACCCACTCCATTAATTAAAACAGTTGCATCGCCTAGAAAAACGTAAGGAGTTTTTCTAGCATTTCTGTCCCATCTTTTTTCAGATTTTGATTTTGAATACCACGGTAATCCTCTTGAAAGACCTAAGAGAAACATCATTATGTGGTGTGAAATATGATCCCAATAAATTCCTCTAGGATTTGTAATAGTTAAATCATGTTTACAGAGATCTTCGTAGTAATATCCAAAAAAAGGTCCAGCATCGGGATTATGTAACCATTTAATCTGTTCTGCTTTTTTTAATGTTTCTGGTGGAATCCATCCCATTGCAGCATCTGCATCAACAATCAGATCTGAGGCTAGTTCATCAGTTTCAGGAGAATGGACTTCGAATTCCGGAAGAGTGTCTGAAAGTCTAGCTGCAAATTCTTTTTTTAAATCATCTTGTGGAGGCATAAAAACAAACTTAGGCAAATGTAACTCCTTATTGACCTTTGAAGTAAAAATCATTTATTTTAACAATGATGAGAATATAACATTATGTAGGAAATAATAGTAATGGAAACACGAAGACTTGGTAAAACTGAACATCATAGTAGTGTTGTAACATTTGGTGCTTATTCAATTGGTAAAGTTACACAGAATGAAGCTGATACTGCAATTCAGATGTGTTTAGACTATGGTGTGAATCATATAGATATTGCTCCAGGATATTCTGATTCTATGGAAAGAATTGCTCCATGGATGCCAGAATTGCGATCGAAAATGTTTCTTGGATGTAAAACTCCAATGAGAACTCGTGATGAAGCTTGGAGAAATGTTGAAGATATTATGAGAAGAATGAATGTAGATTCTTTTGATTTGTTTCAGCTACATTCAGTAATTGATTTAGACACCTTAGATATTGTAATGGGTCCAAATGGAGCCATTGAAACCTTAATAGAAATGAGAGATCAGGGACTGACAAATTATTTAGGAATTACTGGTCACGGTCCTACTGTTACCCAAACTCATTTAGAAGCTTTAAATAGATTTGATTTTGATACAGTAATGTTTCCAGTAAATGTTGCCATGTATAGAGGTAAAGAATATAGAAGTAATGCAACCAAATTAATCGATGAATGTCATATAAAAGATGTTGGCATACAATGTATCAAAATGATTGCAAGAGGTGGTTGGGGGGAGTCAAATAAAGAATGTGGAACTTGGTACGATCCATTTAGAACCCAGCCAGATATTGACGATGCACTTTGGTGGCAGCTTTCTCAAAATATTCATACTGCTCCGAGTTGTGGTGAGTACACTTTGCTTCCTAAAGTTTTAGATTCTGCTTCAAGGTTTCATCAGCTTTCAAGTGGTGATCAATTATCAATTTTAGATCGCTTAGTTCCTTCTAGACCTGAACCCAAATTGGCTATAGAAGTTTAAGGGTATCGATAATTTCTTAATCCTGAAACAAATTTAAAAATTGCTAAAACAACACATATAGAAACTACTCCTCCCAGTATCATGGTGTTTCCTGCTCCGATTCTAGAAGACATGAACCCTACATGAAAAGTTCCTATATTGTTTGCCCCCATTGCGCAAAAAGAATGAAAACTAACAGCTCTTCCTCTCATATTGTCAGGGGTAGTTAGTTGTACTGTGGTTTGTCTGGTAGTCATGCCTATAGCGTCTGTAGCTCCAAGTCCAGCTATGATGATTGATCCAACAGTAAGTATGAAAATTGTATTGAGGTCTAGAAATTGTATTGACCCGAATGCGAACAACAATAATGCATATGTTCCAGTGGCATATAAGACTAACATTCCTTTTGATCTGTAATTAGCAAGAGACAAAACCAAGAAGCTACCTGCAACACCTCCCAATGAGTTAGCAGCTGACAAAGGACCAATAGCCCATTGGCCTTGTCTGAATAATTTATCTACTATTAACGGCATGATTTCTCTATAAAAACTTACTACGGTAACGCCTATGTCTAGAGCATAAAGTCCGGGCAAAATCGGATGGTTTTTTACAAATTTAAACCCTTCATAAATTCTTTTGATCATTGACGTATTTTGGATATTTACATTGCCATCAATGTTGTATTTGAGATGTATAAATAATGGAAAGATTGTTGCAGGTATAGAAAAAATTACAGCAGTTAAAAATGCACCTTCCAGCCCTATCAGTTCAATAGTTGAAGAAAAAAGTAATGGAGTAAGTATCATGCTGATTTGAAAAGTTGCCGTATTTGAAGTTACTGCATGCATCATATGTGATGAAGGAATAACATTTGCAGTCAATGCAGATCTGGCGGGAGCTCCTAAAGTACTTGTTACTCCTAAAATTCCAACAATTGAATATATATGCCAAGGTTGTAATTTATCAGTGACAAATAAAATTGTAGCTAATCCTATTAAGAAAAAGCTAACGGATTGTGTGGATGCAATTAGTTTTCTTCGATCTAATTGATCAGCAAATGCTCCTCCAAATAGATTTGAGGGCATTTGAACCGCTAATTGTACTAATCCTAGTAGCCCTAGTTGTAAGCCGGAACCTGTTTCTTGATATAACCAAACTCCAAATGTGAGAATTCTTGTTTGCATAGTTATAGATGCACATAACCCCGAAATCCACAGAAGTCTGAAATCTCTGAAAGAGAAAGCGGACCAAGCCTTTATATTGTTAGTTTCTTGGGAATTATTTGACAAAAGTTACACGATTTTCAATGAGATTTAGTATCTAAATTTATCACAAATCTATAATTTTGCGTGTTATGATTTTTATTAATAGAGTGGTGTTAATGAAGCAAATAGATCCAATTCGTAAATATTTATATTATTTTGCAGGATTTTTATTCTTGGGAATCGGTATAGCAGGTTACTATTTACCAGTTTTACCCGGCACAGTATTTTTAATTATTTCAGCTTCATGTTTTATTCGTTCTAGCGACAGGATGTATAAATGGGTTACTGAACATAAACTGTTCGGAGCACTAGTTAAGGATTATTTAGATACTGGTGCTATACCTAAAAAAATTAAGTACGTTGCAATTTCATGTATTTGGATAGCTTCTTCTATATCCACTTTTACTATTTATTTAAGCAAATATGATTACTTTTACATTTTGTTAATCATTTTGATAGCTTTAGCTTCAATAGGTACTTGGTTTATTAGTTCCAGGCCAACAAAATCTTAGTCTAATACTGAAATTTTTATTTGAGGATCTTTTTCGCCCTTCTCTAAGGCTTTGATGATTGTTTCAGCAAGTAACTTTGCAGACTCTGGACTAAGTTCAACAGAAACCCTAGAGCCTACTCCCATAGATTTATTGACAAAATCTATGTTGACACCATATTCCCAGGGAGCATGAAATGGGTGGTCATAAAAAACGTTTGCTTGCTCTAATGGAAACCAACCTTCAGTACCTTTTGCACTTCCTGTCATATTTGCTTGTTCACAAATCATAGTACACATATATCACCTACGAAATATTTTTTTCTAAAAATGTAAAAACTTTTTGCCAAGCGTCTACTGAAGAGCTTTGGTGGTAAATGGGTCTGTCGTAATACATAAATCCATGGCCGGCTTCAGGATACCTGTGGAATTCATATTTTTTATTGGCAGATTTGAGCTCTTCTTCATGTTGATTAACTTGTTCCGGAGTTGGACTTTGATCTAAATCGCCAAATAATCCCAATAATGGAGCATTAAGTTGTGAAGTGAACTCATTTGGAGACTTTGGTTGCTTGGCAGTTAATTGATCATAATTCATGATTACATTGCCTCCCCAGCACTCTACTATCGCATCGAATATATCTAATCTACATCCAGCTAAAAAAGCATGTCTTCCACCTGAACAAGTACCAAAAGTACCTACTTTTCCATTGGAATTGGGTAAAGACAAAACAAATTCTGCACTAGCTTGAAGATCTCCCATGCACTGATCATCAGAAACTCCACCTTCAGCCCTAACTGCAGCAGCTACATCTTCTGGGGTTCCTTTTCCTTCTCTAGAATAAAGATCAGGGCTAATTGCCAAGTAACCATGATGAGCAAATTTCCTTGTAAATTCTCTATATAGTTCATCCCAACCTGGTAAATGATGTATTACAACTATTGCTGGAAATGGACCAGGGCCTTCTGGTCTAGCAAAGTATGCATTTATTTCATCCCCGTTATAGCCTTTAATAGTTGTTGTATTAGCTATCATTCCTTCGAATTGATCGGTAGTGTACATAATTCCTCCTAATTATTTACATAAATACAGCTGAACCTACTCCTCCTCCAGCTGCTATAGCCTCACCTGCAATAGATGATGAAATGGGAGAAGCTAAGAATGTTGCTACTACTGCTATGTCATTAGCAGTAGGTACTTTTCTAGTATCTAATCCCTGAGACGCGCGATTTTCAATTTCTTCTAAGGAAACACCATCCTGTTGTGCTTGTTGTGCTTGTTTAGGTTCAGTAGCCTCAGTTACAGTAATTCCTGGATGGATGATATTAACATTGATGCCTTTAGGTCCTAATTCTGATGATAATGTTTTTGTCATATGGGTTAATGCCAGATTTCTCATTCCACTTAAAGCACCCCCACTTCGAGCTGCTAATCCACCAATATTAATTATTCGTCCCCATCCATTGTTAATTAAATATGGAGCAGAGTATTTTGCAATCCTGAGATATCCAACTACTTTAGTGTCTATATCCTGAAGTAAATCAGATTCATTTGCAGTTTCTAAGGGGCCCATAACTAAACCTCCAGGAGCTGCCGCATTATTTACAACTATCTCAATTCCTCCTAAGAAATCTGCTGAATCATTTATAAATTTTTTGACTTCTTCTGTTTTTAAAGTATCTGTAACAGAATAATTAACTTCTACTCCAAAAACTGAATTGATTTCTTGAGCAGTATTTTTAATACTATCTAGATTTCTTGAGCAAATTGATAAATTTACTCCCTCTTCTGCTAATGAAAATGCTATTGCTTTTCCAATTCCTCTGCTTGCACCAGTAATGACTGCTTTTTTACCTTTTAAATCTAAGTCCATTTTTATTCACCTTGTAATGCTCTGATAATTTTTTCACCCTCATTTTTCCAAAATGAATAAAGAATTGTAATATCTGTACCTACTGAAAAATGCCTCACTCCCATATCAAGGTACTTTTTTGTTTCGTCAGATGTGTTAATTTCTGCTCTAGGGTGAACGCCTTTTTCTAAAGCCATTTTGAATGTTTTCATTTGAGCATCTACAACTTCCGGGTCATTCATTTGTCTGGGTTTACCAATATTCATTGAGAAATCAGCCCCACCCCATTGAACCATTTCAACAGCCGGATTTTCAAGAATTTCTTCTAGATTATCTACTGCGCCTTTTTTTTCAATCATAAATGCTAAAACTACATCGGCTATGTTATCTACGTATTCTTGGCTTCCTCCATAACCCATGTATGAATTTCTTCTAGTTGCGACTCCATATAATCCCCTATGTTCTGGATGATCGGGTCTTGCCGCTCTAATACATTCTTGTACTTCTTCGACAGTCCTTACGTCAGTGAATAATATACTTTGATATCCGGCTCCAATTCCCCTTTGAGCTAAATACGGCATTAAGCTTTGGTCAATTTTTAGCATACTTCCCATGTTAAAAAGTTCTGAGGTTCTGCACATATTGTCTAAATCATGTAAATCAGATGGCCCATATTCTGCAACGAATTCAACATAATCATATAATCCTGTGTATCCGATTGCTTCAATCTCAGCGGGCCAAACGCTGTGAATATGAGTACTTAATGTTGGTTCACCTGCTTCTAATTTTTGTCTGATAATGTTTTCACGCATTATATTCTCCTTCACATGCATAAATTTTTTAAAGCTTTGCTAGGTTAACAGAAAATATGATTGAGAAATCATATTTTGATTTTGACATTTCAATATATTGTGTATTTTTTTTATAAGTCTATAATTCTCAATTAACTATATTGTTAAAGGTGACAAAATTAATAAAGCTTGGGTTTTTGGAGTTCCAATACAATTCTTTCTAGTAGCACTATTTAGTTTTGTTTTGTTTATTTATTTTGTCGCAGCAATTGCAGATTCTAGAATTGAAGAACGTGCAAATACTTTAGTTAAATCAAACGATATTCAGTCCTCATATGCATGGGAAAAAGCTGCATTATGGGCTTGTCCTTTACATTAATATGACTGCTAACTACTCAGAAAAAACATTTTATTGGCATTATGCTTGGGTAATCCTTTTTATAATTTTCGGAATGCAAATAGTGGGTTCTTCTATACGAATGGCTTTTGGTGTGTTTGTAGACCCTCTAGAGCAAAGATTTGAATGGAGTCAGTCTAATATTGGAATTGCATATGCTGTAGGCATGATGGTTACGGCGATTTCATCTCCATGGGCAGGAAGTCTAGGAGATCGTTTAGGTGCTAAAAAAACTATGTATTTTGGAATCATACTTTTTTTAGTGGGCATGATTCTCACTGCATTTATTAGGGAATGGTTTTCTTGGGAATTAAATTTATTTAATCTTAAAATTTCATTAGGATTATTACATTTTTGGATTTCTTATGGAGTAATTTTAGGTGTAGCTCAGTCAATATTTTTAGTGCCATTAATTCCTGCTGCCATGATTTGGTTTAGAAGGCATTTAGGTTTAGCTATGGGATTGATTATGACTTCATGGGGAATTGGACCAGCAATAGCAACACCTCTTGTGGCAATTCTTGTTGATTCAATGGGATGGAGGAATGCATTTTTATCTATAGGTTTTGTGTCCAGTTTTTTAATGATGATTATGGTGTTTTATTTTCGAGATCGTCCTTCTGATATTGGAGTTTTAGAATATGGAAGCCGTCCGGGTGACGAACCAATCAGTACATCCTTGCCTCCAATAGTACTTTTAAATGAATTTCATAAACATATGAAGAAAACAGCTGCATATTGGAATATGAGTTCAATACATTTTTTGGGTTGTGTAGGGCATGCAGTTATATTAATTTGGATCATTCCCTTTGCTACTACAAAAGGATTGACTGTCCTAGAAGCTTCATTAATTTCGAGTTTAATGGCTATGATTAGCGTTTCTACCAGATTAGCAACTCCAATGTTGTGTGAAAGATTTGGAGTTCGGTCAGTAATGACAATTTTTTATGTTTTGCAAGGTTTGCCTGTATTGATTTTGTTTTTTACGTCACTCCCATTTGCCTTCATTTTATTTGCGATAACTTTTGGTATTGGTTATGGTGGAGAAACAGGTGGGTTTCCTATTTTGAATCGGAAATATTTTGGTCATGCACCAATGGGGAGAGCTCATGGATTTCAAATGTTGGGTGCAGGAATAGGAATGGCACTTGGAGGATGGATTGGAGGTCCTATTTATGATATATCGGGATCATATAATTGGGCTTTGGCAATAAGTGTTGTTGCTAGTTTGGGTGGAGCAATTAGCATTGTGCTCTTAGAAGGGACTTCAAAATTATTAATTCCCGATTGGAAGAAAGAAGAAAAATCGTATTTTGAAGCTAATCCAGACATTATTTAATTATAAAAGAGGAAATTATGTCATATAAAGAAATAGTAAATTTTACTGCTACAAAAATGCGAAAATTGATTGCCGAAAAAAAAATTTCTTCCGTTGAGTTGATGCAAGCACATTTAAGTCAGATTGATGATGTGAATCCTAAGGTAAATGCCATTATTACATTAGATCCTGAGATGGCTTTGAATAAAGCTAAAGAAGCAGATCAAATGTTGATGAGGAATGAAGAAATTGGAATTCTTCACGGTCTTCCAACTGCGCATAAAGATTTAGTTCCTACTAAGGGAATTAAGACTACGTATGGATCTCTATTATTTAAAGATAACATCCCTGATTTTAATGGGTTAATTGTTGATAGAATGCAATCTGCAGGTGCTATAACCATCGGTAAAACAAACACACCGGAATTTGGCGCAGGGTCTCAAACTTTCAATGAAGTATTTGGAGAAACTTTAAATCCTTACGATTTAACTAAAACGTGTGGAGGTAGCAGTGGAGGGGCTGCAGTTTCTTTAGCTACAAGGATGTTGCCCATTGCTGATGGTAGTGATACTGGAGGCTCTCTTAGAAATCCAGCAAATTATTGTAACGTTGTTGGATTTAGAACATCTCCTGGTCGAGTACCAGTTTTTCCAACAAATGTTGGATGGAGTCCCACATCAGTTCAAGGTCCTATGGCAAGAAATATAGAAGACTGTGCATTGTTGTTAGCTGCTATATCTGGACCAGATAATAGAGTCCCGATTTCTATTACACAACCTGGTGAAATGTTTTTAAATTCATTAGACAGAAAATTTCAAGGAACAAAAATTGCTTGGAGTGCTGACTTAGGCGGACTTCCTGTTGATTCTAGAACGACTGAAGTATTGGAATCTCAAAAAAATGTTTTTGAATCTCTTGGATGTCACATAGTTGATGATCAACCTGATTTTTCTGAAGCTGATGAAGTATTTAGAGTTTGGAGAGGATGGGGTAGAGAAATTAATCAAGGACAACTACTTAAAGATCATAGGGAAGTACTTAAAGACACTATGGTTTGGGACATTGAACAAGGTGTAAATTTGACTGGTCCACAAGTTGGATTGGCTGAAAAAAAACGAATGATGTTATTTCAGAAAATGAATGCCTTTTTTGATGACTATGATTTTTTGATTTGTCCGGTAAGTCAAGTTCCTCCTTTTGATATTAAACAAAGGTGGATTTCTGAAATTAATGGGATTCAGATGGGTGATTTTATTGAATGGATGAAATCCTGTTATTACATTACAGCTACTGCTCATCCAGCTATTTCAGTGCCATGTGGATTTACATCTGACGGATTGCCTGTTGGGATTCAAATTGTTGGAAGATATCGTGATGAATTTGGAATATTGCAATTAGCAAAGGCATTTGAAGATTTGACTAGTTTTTGGAAAACTGTTCCTGAATTATCTAGGTGAATTAAGGAGATTTTATGAAGATTACAAATGTGAAAATAGAATTATTTGATTGGGCTACAGAGCCTTGGAAAACTACAGATTGGACTCAGTTTGGTGGTACTTCTCAGCTTGGCGTAGTTACTGTTGAAACTGACGAAGGCATTAGTGGGAACTCTTTTTTAGGATCTTCTAGAGTTGGAGCTAATCATTTTGCTCAAGGTCTGATTGAGTTTATTAAGCCCATAATTATGGGAAGAAATCCTCAAGATATTGGTGCTATTTGGTGGGATTTATGGAAAATGAATCGTTCTGTTTCTACGTATGTTATTGGCGCTATAGATATTTGTCTTTGGGATATTAATGGCAAAATTGCAAACCAACCGATTCACAGACTATTGGGAACATGTAAAGAAACTGTTCCTGTCTATTCAAGCACTGCATACCATTCTACTAAAGAAGAATATGCGGAAGAGGCTATTAAATTTAAAGAAATGGGCTGGACTGCTCATAAAATTCATCCTCATGGAGATCCGAAATATGACATAGAAATTTCTAAAGCTGTGCGTGAAGCTGTTGGAGATGATATGAAGTTAATGTTGGATTCTATGTGGGCTTACCAATACGAAGATGCTATGAGAGTAGGACGTGCGATTGAAGATTTGAATTTTTACTGGTACGAAGATCCATTAGTAGAAGAAGATATTTATAATTATATTAAACTCCACGACAAATTAGATATTCCAATAATGTCAACTGAGTATGCTCCTGGAAGATATTATGGAATGACTCAATGGATCACCCAATATGCAACCGATATTTTACGAGGTGATGTTGCTGTTACTGGTGGAATTACTCCCATGATCAGGCTTAGTCATTTAGCTGAGGGTTTCAACATGAAATGTGAGATTCATCATGGTGGTAATTCATTAAATAATGTTGCAAATTTACATGTAACAATGGCAGTTCCAAATTGTGAGTTTTTTGAATTCTTTCCTTGTACTGGAGCAAATATGTTTGGATTAGTGGAAGATATTAAATTTGACTCAGGTTATGTCCATGCCCCAACAAAACCAGGATTAGGTTATGAGATAGATTGGGAACTGTTACACAAAGGATTCAAAGGGAAGTTAGAGTAAAATCATCCTTTATAGAAATGTGATATGAAAATCCCTAGAATTCAAACTTTTGATTCTCTGATTGCTCATAAAAATTATCGTAATTTATGGATGGGTAATTTTTGTGCAAACACCTCCATATGGCTTCAATTATTGACTCTTGGCTGGTTGGTTAAATACTTAACAGATTCTAATGACAGTTCAGCTTTTTTAGTAGTTGGAGTTGGGGGCATTACTGCTTTACCAGGCTTAATTATAGGTCCGTTTGTTGCAGTATTAGGAGATAAGCTCGATAGAAGAAGATTAGTTATATTTGTAGAATTATTAATGTTCTGCGTGGTTATAATATTTGGTTTTTTAACTACTACTGATCTCATTGAAGTTTGGCATGTATATTTATATGCATTTTTAGCTGGTACTAGAGAAGCAATTACTTTTCCAGTAAGACAAGCATTGATCGCAAATACAGTACCAAAATCTCATTTAAGTAATGCTTATGCCACAAGTGTAGTCACAATTCCTGGTACTAGAATGTTGGGACCTTTTATGGGTGGGATTTTATTAAATTCTACGGGATTTTTTTGGAATTTTATGTTGGAAGGATGTTTATATCTTGGTGTTGTTATATCTTTTTGGGGTATGAAAACACCTTATACAGAGAAAGAAAATTTTAATTTTGATTCACCCAAATTTTCAATATTTCAAACTTTATTTGGTGATGTAATTGCAGGATTGAAATATCTTTGGTTCAAGCAGAGAGTAATACCTTTACTGTATTTTTTAGCCATAATTCCAAATGGAATTCTACATCCAGTTTTATTTCTTTTGCCAATGTACACATCCGAAGTTTTACTTGAGGGACCTGATTATGGAGGATATTTGATGGCTATGAACGGAGTCGGAGGGTTTCTCATGGTTTTGATGTTTTCGGCTTTTGGATTCCCTTCTAAAAAAGGAATTGCTTGTCTTTTAGCAGCTCTTGCCGGAGCGATTGTAACAATGTCGCTAAGTTTTAATTTAGGTTTGATTTATGCTTTTATAGTCTTAGCATTTTTAGGTATTTCACAAACTGTTTTTAGAACTACCACTGGTTTAATTACTCAAACTCTAGTACATGATGAATATAGAGTTAGGGCTATGAGTTTATATAGATTGTCAAATGGGTCTATAGTATTTTTTGTGTTACTAGTTGGCTGGTTAGCTACAAACTATTCCGTGTCTTTAACTTTATTGGGGATGGGGCTATTAGGCGTAATACTTTCATCGATTTTCTTTTTTTCTAGTAGAATCAGAAATCAATTTTAAAAGTTACTTTTTGGATACATTTTAGAGTAGAATCCTAATTGAAAATTATTGAATTACTTATTCTAGGCTCATATTGAAAAATCGTTTCAAACCAGTTTTTTATGGATGGTATTTATTACCTGTTTTTGGTGCAGTAATGTTGTGTGCAACAGTTCCTTTATTCCATGCTATGGGAATTTGGGCTGTAGCTATGGAACGAGCTTTTGGTTGGAATCGCACTAAATTATCACTCGCTTTATCTTTTACTAGAATTGAGGGAGGAATTTTAGGTCCAGTAGAAGGATACTTAGTTGATAAATTTGGTACTCGTTTGATGGTCTTAATTGGATTAATCATTATGGGAGTTGGTTGGGTTTTTTTTAGTAGAATTAATAATATTTGGATGTTTTATGTATCTTATTTAGTGATTGCGTTAGGGCAAGGTCTGGGAAGCTGGTTAGCTTTAAATACAATGTTAAATAATTGGTTTATTAGAAGACGTACTTTTGCTATGGGGATATCAAATGCGTTAGCTAGAGTAGGTACATTGTTTTTAATTCCTATTTTGGCATGGATGGTAGATCCAGATTTTCCTCAACGTCCAGGCTGGAGCTCGACAGCTTTGTTATTAGGTATTGTAATTCTTATTATTGCATTTCCGCTGACTAGGCTAATTCGGAATCGTCCAGAAGATTATGGCCTTCTTCCAGATGGTGATTCTCCAGATTTAGATGAAAAATCTAGGGATGTTAAATCATCTTCAATTGAAAATGATTTTACCGTGAAACAAGCTTTGAAAACAAAATCTTTTTGGTTGATTAGTTTGGGACATGGGTTGACTTCTATGGTTTTGCTGGCATTGATGCTTCACTTAGCTCCTATGATGACTGATATGAATTACAGCTTACAAACAGCATCTTTTGTAGTAACTGCATATACTGCCGTTTCTATGGTTTTTCAAACTGTTGGAGGTTATGCAGGAGATAGGATGCCCAAGAATTGGGTTTTGATGATTTTTTCAATGAGTCAGGCTATAGGGGTGTTGATTTTAACTATAGGTCCTCCTGGTTTGTTGAGTGCATATGGTTTTGCCTTGTTTTTTGGAATTGGGTTTGGTGGTCGTAATCCCATTAATGCATCAATCAGAGGAGAATATTTTGGGCGTAAAAATTTCGGGAAAATTATGGGGATTTCACAAGTACCTATGAATATTCTTTTGCTCATCGGCCCTGTTTTTGCTGGTGTTTTAAGAGATGTTACAGGTAGTTATACTTTTGCATTTGGAGTTTTAGGGGTTTTATGTGCAGTTGGTGGATTGTGTTTTCTGTTTTCTACTAAACCTAGTTTACCAAATTAATCGGCGAGTTTTTTTGAGTATTATTGAATATTTTACTGACTAATTCGTAAGAATTCATACGATCTTCAAAATAGTAGCAATTTGAAACAATCCCAATTTCATTGGTTTCATATCGTTCAGATGATTTGATAATTCCGTCTTCTACTTGAGAAGGGTCGCCTTCTATAAAGCTTTGAGTTGATTGTTCCAAATATGCTTTTTCTTGGGAAGTAAGATTCCATCGTGTAGCTTCTTCTGGAGGCATTAATCCATCTTGAGCTTGACCAGTTAATGATAGGATTTTATTTATACTTCTAGAGGATCCTATAAATTTTGCTTTTTCTTCAGTTTCAGCACAAAAAACTTGTAATCCTATGTGCACTTTTGGTGCTGATAAATATTGAGATGGTTGAAATTGTTCTCTGTAAATTTGCGTTATCTTAGGACCGTAGTCAGATGTGTTTCCGAAAAAATCTGCAAAACTAAATGGGAGACCAAGTTGTGCTGCAAGCTTAGCGCTGAAATCACTAGAGCCCAATAACCAAATTTCTGGGAAAGTCGATTTTGAAGAAGGTTGAGCTTGAATTCCATATAAAGGATTATCAGGACTGATTGTTGAATTAAGAAAACCTAAAAGATCATTTACCATTTGAGGAAAGTCATTAAAAACATCCATGGTTGGTCTAGGGAAAGTTAGTGCTGCTGCTGTTCTTCTATCACTTCCAGGAGCTCTTCCAATTCCTAGATCTATTCTATTTGGGTGAAAAGAATCTAGAATACTGAATTGTTCAGCTACTTTTAAAGCTGAATAATGACTTAGCATCACCCCACCACTTCCCACTCGGATAGTTTTTGTATTTGCAGCAATTTGTGCAATTAAAATTTCGGGGCTAGTTCCAGAAAACGAATTTGAATTATGATGTTCTGATACCCAGTATCTTGTGTACCCTAAAGATTCTGCATGTTGTGCTAATCTAACGGTCTCATTTAACGCATCTACTGCCGAACCTTCTTTTCTTGTAGGAGATTGGTCTACAACGCTTAGATTTATTTCATTTTTTATAGTTTTTATAGTCATATGTAATTTATAAGCGATTCATTGAAAAGATACAAGATAATTAAGTTAGAATGCACTTAAACAAAAGTTAGTTATGAAACTTAAAAAAGAACAAAGACGTCCAGCTGGTTTTTATCCCAGTGTATTTCAAATTTTATTATCAATGTTATGGGGAGGTAACCATACTAGTATTAAAGTTGCTTTAGATTATTCTCCACCTTTACAAATTGGTTGGATGAGATTTGTTTCAGGTGGAATTGTTACAGTCATTTATATGATTTTAAAACGTGAAAGTTTTTTGATTAAAAAGTCAGAAATTTTCCCCTTGGCTTTAATAGGCTTCTTATTTTCAATTCAAATAGTATTCATGAATTATGGCCAATATTTAACTACTGCTGGTCATGCAACTGCTTTAAATGCCACTTTCCCTATATGGGCTGCTTCTCTGGCACATTTCTTGGTGCCAAATGATTCCATGACTAAATATAAATTTTTGGCAATTATTCTTTCATACTTAGGAGTTCTCTCAATAGTATTTTTAGATACGGGATTAATCACTCCAGGAATTTCGTTGTCAGGTGATTTGTTAAGTATTACATCTGCAGCTTTTTTAGGACTTCGCCTAGTTTTAACTTCAAATTTTGCTCAAAATATGTCAGAAGTTAAATTGATGCTAGGTCAATTAATTATGGGAACTGCAGTTTTTTTAATTGCTAGTCAAATTATTGAAACAACTAAATTCTCTTATGAATTCAATTATTGGATGGCAATTTTTTATCAAGGCAGTGTCATTGCTGGATTTGGTTTTCTTGCTAATGCTTGGTTAATGAAAAGGTACTTACCCTCGACGATTACTTTTTTTTCATTCATTCAACCGTTGTCGGGAGTTACAGTTGCTTGGATAATTTTAGGAGAAAATCCAGGGAGAGGTTTAATAGTTGGATTAGTATTAATAGTAGTAGGCGCGATTATATTTAGCGGGGAAACTTATTATAAATCTACAAGACTTTCTGCTAAGAAGTTGTAAGCAATTCACGCACTATATTTCTCTCTAATTCTAATCCTAAGTTGGTAACTAATTCTGTTCTTCCATGGTCTCCCACGGTGACTATAAAAGATACTCCTAAAAGTCGTCCTAAACTAAAATCTATTACTGTGGTTGATAAAATTCCTTCTTCTCCGTCTTGAATAGCTCTTACTCCAATAGATCTAGAGTAGAAGTCATCAATTTCTAATTTCTCTACAGCTACTAATTTTTGGTTTTCTCCAACTTCATGGCCAATATTATCCAAAAATTGTTTTATGAAAATTTCCTCCATCCAATTTTTAGTAGATTTTTCATCTTTAAATAGATGGACTACTGTGGCAGCAACGATATCCCCGCCATCTTTTTTTTGGGGTATTGCTGAAGCGGAAGCGAATTCTCTTAGGTAGCCTGTAATTCTACCGATGTTGTGATAATCCTCTTCAGATTTCCCTGGAAATCCATGGGTTGCCATAGTTTTGTTTGATAAAGTGCTCTCTCGCAACAAAGTAAATCCAGAAAGGTTTTCTGGTAATTGATGAAGTTGTAAGGGCATTCCTTTTAACGATTCTTCTGAAACTTCATAAGTGACTTGATCAATAGCTTTAGTCATATTATTTAAACTCTAACAAATATATTTATATATTTGTTATCTTACACCTAAAATTTTTCCGTTTAAAGATGAATTGCCTCTCATAAAATCTGCAGAATTTAAAACCTTTTTACCTTCAAGTTGTAATTTGTGCACTATTATTTTACCTTTTTTTGTACCTATAGAAATATTCTGATCAAAATTAATTCGTCCAACATCTACGTTTGAATCATTTTCAAAAGATACAGAAATGATTTTTAAAAGTTTTTGATCTGAATATGTGTATGATCCTGGCCAAGGATCAAATGCACGAATTTTGGAAACTATAATTTCAGCAGGTAATTCCCAGTTTATCTCCCCATCTTTTTTAGAAAATAGTTTTGTGAAGGACGCATGTTTATGAATTTGCTCAATAGGAGAAATGTTTCCATCAACCCATTCTTTAATTGTGTTAGACATTAGAATAGATCCTTCAACAAAAAGTCGATTTGTTAATTCTCCCGCAGTTTCATTTGCCAATATTGGATGTTTTTCCTGAGAAAGAATAGGACCACTATCCATTCCTTGATCAAGTAGCATGATTGAAACACCTGTTTCTGAATCATTATTCAGAATAGCTGAAGATACGGGGGACGGGCCTCTATATTTTGGTAATAATGATGGATGTAAATTTAAACAACCGAATTTAAAAGTCTCTAAAATTTCTTTGGGAAGTAAAATTCCATATGCTGCTACAACTGCAAGATCTGCCTTCCAACTTTTTAATTCCTTAATATCAATTTCCGATTTGAAATTTTTTGGTTGGATTACAGGGATATTGTGTTTAACACCAAAATCTTTTACTAGATTTTGGTGTTTTTTTTGGCCTCGTCCTGATAATTGATCCTGTTTAGTGTAGATCGAGATTATTTCGTGACCATCAGCTATGATTTTTTTAAGAACATGTAAAGAGAACACTGGAGTTCCCATAAATATAATTTTCATGATGCTCCATTATCAAAAAAAGTAATTTAATTTATTTAATTTTAACAGTTACGAAACCTTTGATTCTGTGAGATTATTTTCATATAAGTATTTTCTAGGAATAAATTTGAAATTATCGAATTGGAATTTTGAAATAGCTAGTTTTTTATCAACCCGTCCGAATTTATCAATAATTTCTGCGCTGATTTTAACTGGGATTTTCATTTTTCCTATGTTTATTTTTGCTCCTACTGAACAAGCTGGACCTAATCCTCCGGGTGAAGTCTATGACTTACAAAAAGATATCGATGGGAAATTTCCCACCCCTGTACATTACGCAAGTTTTGTAGTGGAGGCAAAAAATGGTGATGTTCTAACAAAAGATGTTTTGAATGAGTTAGATCAAAATATTTTTTTGCTGCTTGAAAAAGATGAAGTAGGTGAACTAGCTGCTAACACTTTAGATGTGCAACCGTATTTGTTTTCTTACTATGATTTTGATTTGGGCCAAAATGTTAACGGCGTAGCCTCTATTATTGGTCCAATCAAGTTAATTTTAGAGCAAATGGGTACAGATCTTGAATCTGCCTCAAATGATCAAGTTAAATTTGCAGTTTCCCAGATGATGTCCAATGAAAACTTTAAAGAAGTCTGGGATTTTCTTGCATCTCAAACTTCTTCTTCAAAAAAAATAGTGATGGGCCAAGAAATTGATTATTGGACTTCTCCTGCTATGACTTTAGCTGTAATGGCGGATAATAAAAAATTGGGCGGAAGTGGATTAGAAATTGGATTGGGCGGTGGAGAAGAAATCGTAAATAAAGAATATTTAAATAGAAATTTTGGTTCAGTGATAGCTGGGAATCAAGAAAACTTTTTGTTGCTTGGAATTGCTAATGATGTCAATTTAGAAGCTGAAGAGCAAGGTCAAACTGCTGGGCCATACATCATGCTTACAGTTATAGCTGCTGTATTAGTTGTGGGAGCCAGTTCAGGATCTTACTGGGTAACAGCCGTCACTGGAATTGGTATTGGAATTATGATGGTTTGGTTGAAGGGTATTTCTGCTTTAATTGGATTAAAAATGGGACTAGTAATTGATCTAATTGTTCCTATTAGCATGGTTGCTTTAGGAGTAGATTTTGTTGTTCATGCGATTAGAAGATATAAAGAAGAATTAAACGATGGTAATTTTCCTAGAGATGCTTTAAGGATAGGGTATGCGGGTGTAGTTGGCGCTCTATTATTAGCTATGGCAAGTGATAGCATAGCTTTTTTGTCCAATCTTTCTTCTAATATTGAAGCTGTAATTCATTTTGGTGCTGCTGCAGGTATTGCGGTTTTATCTTCTTATTTTATTCTAGGAGTAATTGCTCCTGTATTTGTAATGCAAACTGATCAATTGATTTTAAAAACTGGAGAAACTTTTCAGGGCAGATTCTGGAACCTATTTAGAGTGTTAGGTTCGTTTTTGGCAGCTATAGCTTCTGGAGCTGCCGTCATAATGATTGTTGCATTGGATAAGACTCTAGGACTTTTGCTTCTTTCAGGGTGCTCAATTTTCTTTATTTTGATCCCTGTTTTGGTGATGTCAAGATTTGCTGGCAATAATGAAAGTTCTGCTATTCAATCACAACTACCTTCTCTTGTTTCTGATAGCAAGTTAGTGAGAATTACAGAAATATTGGTTTCTGTATCATCACAAAGATCAATTGTAGTTTTGGTAATTGCCACTTTCGTGACCATCTTAGCTACTTACTACGCAGTACAATTGAGACCTTCATTTGATGTGAAAGATTTTTTTGATTCAAATTCTGAATTTGTATTAGGCTTAGATAAATTTGATGAATATATGGGAGAGCAAGGTGGAGAGCCGGGTATAGCTTATGTGAGAGGAGATTTAACTGATCCCTCTGCTCTGAATGAAATAAATTTATTTATAGAAAAACTAAGGGGTGTGGAGTATGTTGCAGTTACTCCAAGTGGAGAAGTTACTTTTGGACCTCATGTAATCAATTTGATCCAATCAGTGATGAATAGTCCGGTGGCTATAGAATTGATATCTCAATCTCAAGGAATTGGGATATCTGACTTGGATAATGATGGATTTCCAGATGCACCTGGTCAAGTACAGGCTATTTATGATTATGCTTTAATTAATGGCGTTATAGGTGAAGGAAATCAACTAATTGCGTCGCCTGATCAAGTAAAAGGATCAGTATATTACAGACAAAATGAAGAAAATTTGACTGCTATTTCTTTTCAAATTCCAGGAACTAGAGATCAAAAAATTGTTACTAAAACCAAAGAATTAATTGATCCTTTACTTAGTGAACTAGAGAAACATCCCTCAATTTCTCGTGCAGCATTAACAGGTTCTCCTTTTACTAGAGATTTGCAGCTTGAGGCATCTGCAAATACTCTTTTTACAGCATTACCTATTGCAATTATTGCTGCAATAATTTTACTTATTGTGACTATGAAATCATTTAAATATGCGATTGTTACTGTCATTCCTGTTGGATTAGTAGCTGCTTGGCTATATGGAATCATGTATGTTTTTGGTTTTTCTTTAAATTTTGTTACTGCAATGATCGGGGCAATTTCTATTGGAGTTGGTATAGACTATTCTATTCATATGACTGAACGATTTCGTGAAGAGCTTAGAAGAAACCCAACTAAATTATCTGCTATTATGCGTGCTGCAAGAGGTACAGGGGTTGCATTAGTTGCATCTGCTGTATCAAGCATCGCAGGTTTTGTGATTCTTGGATTTGCCCCAATGCCTATGTTTGCTGCATACGGTCAATTAACTGCGGCTATGATTTTGTTTGCTCTTTTGGCATCCTTGATAGTGTTACCGTCCCTGTTAATGGTCATAACTAAAGAAATTAAGAATACTGTGGATTTTTAAATTAATGTGACTTTTGTGGATCCTACTTCACCTCTAGAGTCAGTTTCTTGATTGAATGTTTTGACAAGTGGGTGCTTTGAAAGTGTTTCTTTGACAGTAGATCTTAAAGCTCCACTACCTTTGCCATGAATTATACGAACTTGATTTAATCCTTCTCTTAGACTTTGGTCTAAAAAAACTTCCAATTTTTCTTGAACTTCAGATGCCCTAATACCTCTAATGTCAATTTCAAGATTTTGAATATTTGTTGAAGAAATTAAATTAATTTTTGCTAAATTTGATTTTGATTGATCAGAATCATTTTCTATTATAGAAATTTGATTTCCTAAAACTTTATAAGAAATTTTACCAACTTGTACTTCCACAGTTTTATCAGAATGGTTTATAGCTTTGATATTCCCCACCCAACTGTAAACTTTACTTTGAACTTTTGATCCGATGTGGAAATTTGTGGGAATAATGTAATTTGCCTTAGGTTCTGATTCAATTAAACTTGAAAGATTTTTAGTGTTATTTTCAATTTTTTCTATCTCGCTGATTACTTGATTTTGATTGTGTGTAGATTTTTTAACCCAAGAAAGTGCTGATTTAGATCTTTCAAGATTTTCTAATATTTCAGAATATTTTGATTGTGCAATATTTCTAGCAGAGGTAAGAATTTCTTCAGTGTTGTTTTTTAAATAATTTAGTTGAACTGTGAGATTTTGTCTTATCAAAGAAATTTTGGATAATTCTAAAGAAATTTCATGGGTTTTTGATTCTAAAATTTCATGTTTCTTTGCTATCTCATTAAGCCATTTTTGAGTATTTTTTGAATTTGTAGACATATTTTGATTTGCTAATTTTAAAATTGATTCGGGTAATCCTAATTCTTTTGCAACATTCATAGCATAGCTATTTCCAATTACCCCAAATGTCATTGAGTAAGTTGGCTTTAAAGTTTTATTATCTAAAGTAAAACTGGCGTTTCTCATTTGGATTGATCCTTCTGCCATTATTGCTAGAGATCTATGATGAGTAGTTACAATTGTAAGTACGCCTTGTTCGCTCAAATTTTTTAATAATGCCATTGCGATTGCAGCACCTTCTTCTGGATCAGTACTGGATCCTATTTCATCTAAAAGTACGAGAGATTTTTCTGTCGAGAATTTTAAGATTTTAGTAATGTTTTGTATGTGAGAACTAAATGTAGAAACAGAATTTTCTATACTTTGCTGATCACCTATATCGGAAAATATTCCATCAAATACTGGTATAAATGACCCTCTTGCAGCTGGAATCTGAATTCCTGATTGGTTCATTAAAGATAATAATCCTATTGTTTTTAATGCTACTGTTTTACCTCCTGTATTTGGTCCAGTAATTACTAGAACATTCCATGAATCGTCAATTTCTATAGAGAATGGAATGGAATTTTGTGGTAGTAGGGGATGTGTAGAGTTATCGAATTTTAATTTGACACTTTTTTTAGTTTGAGGTTCAAATCTTAATCCATTCCATGATTGACTTAATTTCGATTTAGCTATTATTAAATCTAATTCTGAAGATAATTGAATATTAGTGAGAATTTTATCTGACAAAATTCCAACTTGGTCAGATAAATTTTTCAGAATAGCTGTTACTTCACGATTTTCTTCCAAGGCTAGTTCTCTCCAAGAGTTACATAAGCTAATTGTTGAAAATGGTTCAATAAAAAGTGTCATTCCAGTATTTGAAGCATCGTGTACTACACCTGGTACTCTACTTCTCAAGTTGGCTTTTACTTGTAATACTAATCTGTCTCCTCTGACTGAAATAACATTGTCTTGAATAGCTGATTCAACTTGAGGTTTTTTAAGAATATTTTGTAATGCGGATGTAAGTCTTTCGTAGGCATTTCTAACATCTTTTCTCAAATCAGAAAGTATAGGAGATGCAGAATCTTTAACTAATCCATTGGGTGCTATCTGGTTTTTTATAGAATAACTGAGATAGTTTAAGTCAGAAATTTTGGTTGCAAATGTCCCTAAATTCTCAAACTGATTTTTGTGATTTAAAATTTTTGATTTTAGATCTAAAAACGTGTCTAATGTGTTAGAAATTTCAATTAAATCTTTACCAAATAGTATTCCATTTAATTTGGCATGTTTAATGGATTCCTCTATGTTGGAAATTCCCCTCAAATTGAAATTCCCCTCAATTTCTAGTAATTGTCTTCCTTCTTCAGTTTGTTTTAATAGTTTGATTACTTCATCATTAGAAAAACTGGGAGACAAATTTAAAGCTTTTTCTTTTGATTTATAAAAAGTACATTTTTCAACTAGTTTGTTGATTATGTGGTTAAAATCTAAATCATTTAAGGTGTTTTTTAAGAGTTCTTTTGACATATGAAAATATAATTTTTTTATAAATTATAACGTTATTACAAAAGTACAGTGATATAATTTGTAGCTATTATGACTTTAGAATATACAATAAAAATACCTGCAACATCTGCTAATCTTGGTTCAGGTTTTGATTCAATTGGATTGGCAATAGATTTGTGGAACTTTGTTACTATAAAAGATGGCCCATTTCAGATAAATTTAAAAGGTTATGGTGAAGACGAATTACCGAATGATAGTAACAATTTGGTGTACCAAAGCTTCTCGCGATTATTTCAAGAAATTGGCAAATCTGTTCCTGAAGTATCTATGGAATGTGAAAATAATATTCCTGTTGCTCGTGGATTGGGTAGCAGTTCAGCTGCTTTAGTTGGTGGATTGTATCTTGCAAATATTTTCGCAGACAACCCATTAAATCAGTCTGATTTACTTGATTTAGCTGCTCAATTAGAAGGACATCCTGACAATGTCGCCCCTGCAATTTTAGGTGGAATTCAGATAGGGATTTATGATAATCAAAGTCTCATTACTTCTTCAGTAAGCTATCCACCAAATATTTCCTTAGTGCTTTTTATACCTGATTCTAAAATGTCTACAGATAGTGCAAGAAATATTCTTGGAGAGAATGTACCTAGAAAAGACGCAGTATTTAATCTCGGTAGATTTGGTTTATTAGTAAACAGTTTTTCAAAAGGTGATTTGACTAATTTAAAATATGCAACTCAAGACTTATTGCACCAGCCTCAGAGGCAAAAAATTTTTTTCCCAATGAAAAATATAATTAAAGGTGCATTAGACGCTGGTGCGTATGGTGCTTTTTTGTCGGGCGCGGGTTCTACAGTAATGGCGATTACTGATTCAAGAGAATATACGATTGGTTATGAAATGGCTGATGCTGCAATGAAATCTGGAATTGAAGGTAGTATTGTTGTTTCATCTATTGTGAATCAAGGAGTTCAATTGGTTGGGCAAAGTGAAACCAAATGTCACTAATTGTCCAAAAATATGGAGGATCATCTTTAGCTAACCCAGATTTAATTCGTAATGTAGCAAATAGAATATCTAATGCATCAGAAGATGGGAATCAGATTGTTGTTACAGTGTCAGCTATGGGAGATTCAACTGATAATTTAATGGATATTGCTACTAAAATTACCAATTCTCCTAACCCTAGAGAGCTGGATGTATTACTTTCTACTGGAGAACTTCAATCTTGTGCATTAGTTTGCATGGCTTTACAAGAATTAGGTAAAAATGCTGTTAGCTTGAGCGGTGCACAAGCTGGAATTATGACTGATTCACGATTTGGAAATGCGAAGATTTCTAAGTTAGCTACAGATAGAATAGAAATGGAGTTAAATAAAGGTAATATTGTAGTAGTTGCAGGATTTCAGGGGATTACCGATGAATTTGATATTACAACTTTAGGTCGTGGAGCATCAGATTTGACAGCTGTTGCACTAGCTGCAGGATTAAAAGCTGAGAGATGCGAAATTTACACTGATGTTGATGGAATCTTTACAGTTGATCCTCGATTAGTTCCAAATGCCCATAAAATGGATGAGATTGGTTTTGAGGAAATGTTAGAGATGGCAAGTCATGGTGCAAAAATGAATCCAAGATCTATAGAATTAGGAATGGTTTTTAATGTTCCCATTTTGGTTGCATCAAGTATGAATGAATCGTCAGGAACACTTATTCGTGAGGTAAATGATATGGATATGAAAGTTGGAGAAATAAGAAATAGAGTAAGAGGAATAGCTACCGAGAAAGATGTTGCCAAAATTATAGTGTATTCGGTAGTAGACAGGCCTGGGATTGCCTCTAGTTTATTTGAGCCGTTAGCTCAAGCTGATATTAGTGTTGATGTGATCGTTCAGAATTCAAGTGTACAAGGAACAACTGATCTGACATTTACAGTTAAGCAATCTCAATTGAACAATGCCACTTCAGTTGTAAAAAAAGTCGCAGATGACTTAGGTAGTGGTCAAATTGGAGTTGATGAAGACTTAGCTAAAGTAAGTGTAGTTGGGACAGGAATGCAAGATTCCCCAGGATATGCCGCAAAAATGTTTAAAACTTTGGCTTCAGCCGGTATAAATATTGAAATGATTACCACTTCAGAAATTCGAATAACTTGTATTGTAAAAGTTTCAGAGTTAAGTAAGGCAGCCTCTGCATTACATGATGCTTTTGAGATGGATTTCAACTATTAAATAATGAATGAAATTTTTTTGTCAGTAATAATTCCAACTTTTAATGAACAAAAGCGAATTGTTCAAACATTAGATCAACTACTTTTTTATTTTTCATCACAAGATTATTCATGGGAAATTGTAGTTTCTGATGATGGTAGTACTGATTTAACTGTTAGATTAATAGAAGAGTGGTCTCAAAAACATTCTAATGTTCAAATTCTTTCTTTGATTCATAAAGGAAAAGGGTGGGCAGTGAAAAATGGAATGCTGAAATCATCAGGTAAATATAGGCTGATGTTTGATGCTGATATGTCTATGCATCCTAATCAAATTCAGAAGTTTTTAGATAGTTTTCAAAATGATTGTGATGTAGTCATTGGATCAAGAAATTTACAGGGATCTATAAAGAAAAATGAGCCTTTTTTAAGAAAGATGATGGGGAGATTTTTCAATTTATTTGTTCAAGTTTTTGCAGTTAAAGGCTATTTGGACACTCAATGTGGGTATAAATGTTTTACATCAAAATGTGCTGAACAAATATTTGCAATCCAGAAAATTTGGGGTTGGGGTTTTGATGTAGAAATTTTAATGTTGTGTAAAAGATATCAATTTAATGTAGAAGAGATTCCTATTAATTGGCATCATCAATTAGATAGTAAAGTAAATGTTTTTAATTCTACAATTTCCATTGTTCAAGATGTGCTTCTAACTAAGTACAGGATTTTGAGTAATAAATATTAATTTTATAAAATCCTATTTTTTTGTGTAAAAAAACATTGATTCACGATCAATCAACTGTAAGAATTTCAAAAATTTACAGATTATTTGGAGATTAAGGTGGATATAAAGGTCCTTACTAATAAAATTAGTTTCAGAAAAGAAAAAACTTTGGAGATTAAATCTTTGTTTAATTCCAAGTCTTTTGAAGATGCAGAGCAAATGGGTTTAGACTTGATTCAGGAATTTCCCAATGATTTTCAAACGCATATGATTGTGTCAAAAATTTATTTTGAACAAGATAAAAGTTATGAAGCTCAATTGTACTTACATAATGCTTCTACATTAGAAAAATCTATAAAAGAACAAACACGTCAATCAATTGAATTTGCAATGCAATCTGATTGGATTAATGCTATAGAAAGCAATCAAATTATCATTGAATCCTTTCCATGGGAACTTGAAGCATATAATCGTTTAGGAAAAGCTTTTCTTGAAAGAGGCAATAAAAAGGAATCATTGATTGCTTTTAAGTGTGCTCTAGTTATTTCTCCTACAAGCAAAATTGCTCAAAAAAATATAGAGAGACTACAAAAAACTTCCAAAAATAAAGTGACTATTGGTTCACAGCCTAATAATTTAGGACAAGCATTTATTCAAGAAACTGGTAAAACTTGTGTTACAAAATTAGTAAATATACCTGTTGGATTTGACCTAACTGCTTTAATTTCTGGGCATCAGGTTAATTTAAGCCAAAATGAAAGAGGAATATCAATTACTGACCAAAATAATTCTAGGTTAGGAAATTTGGAACCTAAATTAGGTATGCGGTTAAGTCGCTTGATTTCTGGAGGAAATGAATATCAAGCTAATATTACTCATGTTGGTGAGAATAATATAAATTTGATAATTAGAGAAACTTTTAAGCATCCCTCACAATCTACCAAATCTTCTTTTCCAGCAAAAATAGACATGATGAATGATATTTCTACTCAGATGATTCCTTATGAAATTAATGATGGAGGTAAATTAATGGATTTGAAGGATTGGAGCGATGATGATACTGAATCTGGAGACGATAATATGTTTACTCCTAGAATTCCTCAATTAATTGCTGATAAGTCACCTTTTGATGATGATTTTTAATCATAATTAGAGTCCAATTCTTTTACACGAAAATATATCCCCCATTTTTGCATAAGACTTTCAATTTTTGAATCATTAAGTTCAACTAAATCTGAAAAAAATCCTGAAATAGCATGTGGTGTCATTAATTCTTTTTGGCATACCCAATTTGATTCGCTAGGAATAATGTAAGCAATGCTGTTTTGATGCGGGCATTGAAGTTTAATCGTAAATCCTGTTGAATCTTCTTTTATGTTCAGTCCATCGTTCATTTTTTTGCCTTGTAATATATATTTGTTTAATAGAGAATGTTTTTAAAATATTCTAGCATTTGCATAATATGAAACCTCATTTTAAAAGTTCTACTTTCTTATTACATAAAATCAAATGTGGTCCATTTGACAATAATGCTTACGTTTTAGTGTGTCGCAAAACTAATCAAAGTATATTAATTGACACTCCAGCTGATCCTAATGTCTTCATTGCTATAGCTGAGTCTACTAAAGTTAATCGGATATTAATTACTCATAATCATAGTGATCATATTGCAGGTTTTGATGATGTAATTAATGCGTTTAATGTTCCAGTAAGTATGTCTAATTATGATTCTGGGGTATTAGATTATGATTTACTAGATGATTTACAAGATGATTCGATCATCTCTTTTGGGAATTTAAATCTCCAAGTTTTATTTACTCCGGGACACACTCCAGGTTCTACGTGTTTTTACTTAGAGGGACATTTGTTTTCGGGGGATACGCTTTTTCCGGGAGGACCAGGTAAGACTCAGTCTGCAGAAAAATTAGAACAAATCATTGATAGCATTACAAAAAAATTATTTATTCTTCCCCCATCAACTATTTTTTATCCCGGTCATGGGGATGATGGAGAATTGTTTGTTTCTATTTCAGAATACGAAATGTATAAAAGTAAAAATGTTCATTCACAAACATTTGGTGATATTGATTGGTTAAAAAGTTAATTCAGATTAATTTATTTTTCCCACTTTGGATTATCCTAACATTAGTTGTAACTTACTCTTTGATTTTAATTTTGAGAAATATATTTCTTACAGAAACAGATTTCATTTATCCTAGTAAATTTTATCCTTGGATTTTAGTGATTCCACAAGTATTTATGTTGTTATTTTCAATTAAATACTTAAAAAATTGGACGCAATTATTTTTAAATGTGAGATTTAAAAATTATTTATTGGCAATTTTATTATTAATAATTAATTTGAGTTTTTATTTCTTTTATGCACAAATAGTTAACTTTTTTAGTTTACAAACAATGTATTTGCCAGATATTTCTAAATATATTTTAGGAGAAGGAATATTTATATTCATAAATATTTTTGCTATTTGTGTTTGGGTTCCTGTTATTGAAGAAATATTTTTTAGGGGAACGATTCTTAGTCAATTAAGAAAATCGTATGGAAATTGGATAGCAATTCTTTCATCTAGTTTTTTGTTTTGTATTGTTCATGGGAATCTTGGTTTACTAGTGCCAGTTTTTTTTAGTTCTATTTCTATTTCGATATTATTTGTGATTTGTAAATCAATTTTACCTTGTATCATGCTCCACTCTTTTCAAAATTTTTTTGTATGTATAGTTGCTACTTTTGCATAAATTAAAGACAATTACCCCAAGGTGATATATTGAAAAATAGAATTAACATTCGATTTGAAAAATTAAAGCAAAATAATAATTCAGCACTCGTTCCATATTTGACTGCAGGTTTTCCTGATCAAGAAACTTTTGTGGATTTATCTTTGCAAATTTTGGCTAATGGGGCTGATATGCTAGAAATTGGAGTACCTTTTAGTGATCCTCTAGCTGATGGCCCCACTATTCAAAGAACAAACTTTCAAGCAATTCAAAATGGAATTACGCTTAATGGGTGCATAGATCTGTTGAGATTAATTAGAAATTCTAATACCGAATCTCCTGCTATTTTTATGGGATATTTCAATCCTTTTCTAGCATATGGCATAGATAAATTTTTACAAGAAAGTTCTAATGCAGGGTTAGACGGATTAATTGTTCCTGATTTACCTATATCTGAATCAAGGGAAATTTCTGAAAAGTGTATTGATAATGGAATACATTTAATTCCATTATTGGCTCCCACAAGTACCGATGAAACTATTCATAAAGCATGTGAGCAAGCAAAAGGATTTATTTATTGTGTTAGTTTAACTGGAGTGACTGGGGCTCGAAAAAATTTATCTTTAGGGGTTGAGACTTTAGTTAAAAAAATTAAATCTTATACAGATGTTCCTGTTTTGGTAGGTTTTGGAGTGTCAAAGAAAGAAGATGTAGTAAACATATCAAAATTTTCTGATGGGGCAGTAGTTGGGAGTGCATTTTTAGATTCAATAGAAAATTCTGATAATAATAAAAAAATTGAAGCTGGTGTTAAGTTTGTAAAAAATCTGGCTAATTAAAATTAATGAGGTAAATAAATGGGAAAGGTCATTGCTATTAGGGGTGCAACTACTGCTGCAACGAATACCAAAGAATCAATTGTGCAAGCAACTACTGAGATGTTAGAAGAGTTGGTTAGTGCTAATGATTTATATGTTGAAGATATAATCAGTGCTTTTTTTACTACTACTAGAGATTTAAATACTCAATTTCCTGCAGTTGCTGCTCGTAAAATTGGATGGGAATATGTTGCCTTAATGTGTTCTCATGAAATGTTTATAGACGATGCTCAACCAATGTGTATTAGGGTAATGGTGCACGTCAATTCAGAAAAAGACGTTAAGTCGATTATCAATGTTTATCTTAATGATGCAATTAATTTAAGAAAAAGAGGATTTGAAACTGAAAAGAATTAAGGTTGTTGCAAAATTTGGATTATATTTCCATCTGGGTCTTTAAAAGTTGCCACTATTCCCCCCCAATGTTCTATTTCAGGTTCTCTCAAAATTTCTACATTATTAGCTTTTAATTTGTTAAAGGTTGAATCAATTTCACCTACATTCAAATTTATCATAAATCTATAAGGATCCTGGTTTAGTTTATTTGTGATATTTGAATGTTCTCCAATACTGAATTTGAAATCTTTCCATCTGAAAGATATAAATTTATTGTTTACATAATGTGCTTCTAAACCAAATAAGTCCTCATAAAATTTTTGGAGATTTGAAATTTTTTCTGTCCATAGAATTATTCCTGAGAATTTAGCAAACATATTTTCCTCTATAAAGTATTGAAGTATTACTGTAAATATTTTCCTGAAAGTTTATAATGAAAGTAGAGACAGTGATGTGAAGGGAAAGCTTAAAAATGGGTCTCAAAAAAGGAGGGTAGTAACATTGGATAGTAGTAGTAGGAGGCGTTTCAGGTAGGTGTTCCTTGGAATGCCTCCACATAACAGGGTCCTTATCTATTAGGTAAGGACCTATTTTTTTAAGATTCAAAAAACTTTTTAGGGTTATTTATTAAAATATCTTCTATTTGTTCTTGAGTTATGCCTGAATTTTTTAAATATGGAATGACGTTTCTGTGTATAAATAAATAATCATCAGGATTATATTTGTTTCTGCTAGTTTCAGTATCATTAGAAGCTATATTTAAAGTTACAGACCAATCGTGTCCAATCATAAGTTTTTTACCATAACCATCAGAAATCAATTTGATTAGTGTTTCAGTTCTTTCTTCCCATTTTGGGGTGCCCATTTCTCTGCCTCCTGGATATCTGTCTAATCCAACCCATGCACCTTTGTCCATTAATCCTTCAAGATAGAAAATATCAGTAGTATCGTTACTATGTCCGATATAAACTTTATTTAAGTCAACTTTTTCATCTTCAAAAATTCTAATTTGTTGTTCTCCAACTCTTTCTGGAGCCCATGTGTGAGCCGAAATGGGAGTATTAGTAGATTTTGATGCTCTAGCAGCAGCTCGTAAAATTATTTCTCCTTCTCTAGAAACCCCGCCTTTATCATTAGCTACTTTAATTATTCCAGCTTTAATATTTGTATCTTCAATTCCTTGAGTGATTTCTCTTTTGTACAAGTTAGCTACTGCATCAGGCGTGCTATTCCAAAAAGCTCTAGGTATATCTCTCCAAGTGCCTGTTGCGCAAATTATATTTACCCCCGACTCTCTTGAAACGGTCTCTATTAATTTGATATCACGTCCTAAATCAAGTGTTGTGACGTCAACTATTGTGTCTACGCCTTCTTTCTTAGCCTCTGATAGACGTGCAATTCCTTTGTTGATTGATTCATCTCTCTTTATAAATTCTGGGTAAATTTGTGGGATTCCGCCTGAACTGACGATTACATGTTCATGAGAGAGTGTTTGTCCTAGTTTGGAGGTATCTATAGGGCCTAATACTGTTTGGATTGAAGTCATAAAATCTCCTTATGAATCAATTTTTTTAACATAATTTTTTAAAGTGCCAATTCCTGATATTGTAATTTCACAGATGTCACCATCCTTCATGTTTTTCCCTTCACCATCTGTTCCCATCCAAATCATATCGCCTGGATATAAGGTGATATATTTTGTGATTTCATGGATGTATTTTTCAACGCCAAATATCATTTCATTGGTTTTGAATTCTATAGTTTTTTCTCCATTTAGATGTACTGAAGTAATCATGTCATCTAAATTTACTTGTGTTTCTATTAAGGGGCCCATTGGTTTGAAAGTATCAGCATTTTTTGCTCTCCAAAGAGTTCTGTCTAATTTTTGCCAGGATCTTTCACTAACATCATTTCCAATTGTGTATCCAAATACGTATTTTAAAGCGTCAGATTCTTTTACTTGGAAAGCCTTTTTACCTATTACAACCACAAGCTCTGCTTCGTACTGTACTTTTTCAGTCGCATCTTTCGGGATGATGATAGTTTCATCGTGGGCTATTAAAGCATTGTTAGCACGATAACCAATATCAGCTTTTTCAGGAATATTTGGTTGTTCTCCTATTAATTCTGCTACTTTTCTAATATGTTCTTCATAATTAGTCCCTGCGGCATAAAAAGTCTTTGGTTCAAAAGGTGTTAGTAGTTTGATATCAGCAAATGACACAACCTCTTTAGGTTCGTAATCTTCAAATGGGTTTCCATTTACTTCAGTTACAGATTGATTTTGCAAATCTGCTATTCCATAATAAATATTCTTTCCTCTGTAGTATCTAATCCACTTCATTTGATTTCCTTGAATGTTTGAATAGATGCGTATATTAGCATGGAAATTTAGTTATTAAGAATTATTCATTTAGTCCATTCAAGAGCTTGAGAGACATTTGGGAATTGTTGTGTAAAAATTGATTTGATTTCTTGAGCTACATCCATATGCTCTTTTTGAGTGCCATGAGCCGACCTTAGGTCAATATAATGAATCCAAGAACGTACATTTCCAGTCATGTAAATTCGAGTTGGTGTTGCAAGAGGAAGTACAAATCTGGCGCATTCTTTTGCGATTCCTCCTTGGATTAGCTCATTATATAGATCCATTGCATTAGCAAAATGTGCTGCTATTTTAGATTGTAGATTTTCTTTTGTTGTTGTTGGAATATCATCAATACTGTTTTGTCTGTTTTTACTGTCTTGGCTACGAAGATCTGGAACATCAATTTTATTGTCTAATAGATTAGTGTCGGCATATCTTTGACTAAACTCTTGGAATGTAAATGATCTGTGACGTAATATTTGAGCAGCTAGTCCTCTGGTGGTATTTATTTCTACTGTCATGAATGCTTGTTCAAATACAGACCAGTGACCATGTTTAATACAATATTTTAGTAATCCAGCAAATTTGTCATTATTTTGATTGTTAGGGTTACTCACTCTAGCTACATATGCCATGTGTTGCTCAGCCTCAGCAGTCACACTGATCAATTTGACTTTAGGTCCCATTTCATATCTCCAATAAACTGTACTACTAAGTTTATAACATTTGTTTTGTAAGAATTGCTACATTGGCTCAGGAGTGTGACTTTTCCATTTAGTGACAGCAGCTTCAGCTCTTGGGCTTATAGAATTAGATATTTGAATGTTTAGTAACGATGGTAGATTTTGACTAATTGCTCTATTCAAAGCATTTTTCAGATCTCCGGGGTCAGTGATATGCTCAGAATATCCACCCAATCCTGAAACCACTTTGTCATATCTAGAAGGTAATAATTTAGTAGCTACAGTTTTACCGAAAACTTTTTCCTGAATATGCTTGTCAATTCCCCATGTAGAATCATTCCCCATGATTCCTATAAAAGGTAGATTATGTCTTACAGCAGTGTCGTATTCAAATCCATTAAATCCGAATGCTCCATCTCCAGTAAACATAAAAACACGCTTATTAGGATGAGCAATTTTAGCTGCTAGTGCTGTGGGTATAGCTTGCCCTAGCATTCCTGATGTAGGTAAATACCACCAAGATTTTGGTGAATTTGCTTGATGAAATGCTCTTCCAAAATGGCAAAAATCTCCTCCATCAAAAACTAAAATATCATCATCAGTTAATATTTTACCTACAGTTTTGTGAACGAAAGATGCGTGCATTGGATTTTGATTTTGGGCATTAATTTCAAGTTGTTCTTTTTGTGTTTTTTGAGCCTCTTTTAATTCGTCTATCCATTCTAAATTATTCCATTTTTGTTTTTTGGCTTCTGATAGGATTTGGGGAATGATGCTATTAATGTCTCCAGTAATTCCAACGTCTACTTTGCGATTTCGGCCGATGACTGATCCGTCAGGATCTATTTGAATTACTTTTGCAGAACTTGGGACTACAGGACTCATTGCATAGCCTATGATTAAATCCTGTTTTCTTCCTATTAATATCAGTAAATCTGTTTCCCTGATTTTTTTTGCTGCAAGATTTAATCCATTATCAAAAAATCCACAACTAAATTCATGTGAATCTGGAATCATTCCTCTTGCATCCCCTTCAGTCATTACAGGAAACTTGATCGTTTTGATTAACTCATTAATGGATTCTGTGGAGTCTGAATATGCGGCGGCACTACCTAAAATAATGAGTGGTTTTTTTGCATTTTTCATTAAGTCAATCATGCTTGATAATTGAGAATTTGTAGCAGGAATTGAATTTTGAATGGAAAATGTTTCTGTTAAAAATTCATAATTTTCGTAATCATCTACTTCCATTTGTTGGACATCTACAGGAATTGTTATATGAACTGGTCCTCTTCTTCCAGAGTATGCAACTCGAATCGCGTGACCTATCATGTCAGGAATTCTTCTTGGGTCTGTTATCATCCAGCTTCCTTTAGTAATTGGTTTAGCCATCCCCACTTGATCTATTTCTTGCATGGCTCCTCTTCCAAGTTCAGCTAATTCTGCAGATCCACTAATCGATAATAGTGGTGATTCAGAGTGGATAGCATTAGCTAGTCCTGGAATAGCATTTGATAATCCAGGAGTAGTGTAGATTGAAACTCCTAACTTACCAGTGATTCTTCCCCATGCATCAGCCATGTGCACCGCAGCTTGTTCGTGTCGAGTATCCCAAATTTTAAAATTTTCAGTTCCTATTACGTCCAATGCGGGTAAGACGTGGTCTCCTGCAAGTGTAAAAATATTCTCCACGCCTGCTTTTTCAAGTGATTTTGCTATTAAATGACTACCTGTAATTTTATTGTTTTGCATATTAGTTCCCATAATTTCTGATATTGAAGAGTAAATCTTGGTGCTTATTCTACCTCATGCTATACTTAGGAACGCTGAAAATCCTGCATTAAGGAAAAGAAGGAAAGGTTTAAATTTGGATCAAATACGAAAATATGAGTTGGTAATGGCAATTACTCCTATGTCTAATGAACAGGAGATTAATTCTATAGTTGAAAAAGTAGAATCATATATCAATGATAATGGTGGTGATTTAACTGAAAAAGACAATTGGGGTATTAAAAGATTATCTTACCCAATTCAAAAGTCTAATGAAGGTAACTATGTAAGAGCCGCATTTTCTTTACAAGCATCTGCAGTTAAAGAATTAGAAAGAATGTTAAATCTTACTGAAGAAGTTTTGTTGCACATGGTTTCAAAGGTGTAAATATATAAAATGACTATGAACAAAATTATTATCATAGGTAATTTAGGCTCAGATCCTGAAATGAGATACACCCCCAAAGGTGCTCCTGTTACGTCATTCAGCTTAGCAACAAACCGGCGTTATACAACATCTGATGGAGAAAATAGAGAAGAGACTGAATGGTTTCGAATAAGTGCATGGAATAGATTGGCTGAAACTTGTAATAATTATTTACAGAAAGGTAGTAAAGTGTACGTTGAAGGTCGTCTTTCTAGTCGAACATACGTGGGAAATGACGGGCAGACTAGGGTTTCTTTGGAAGTTAATGCAGCGAACTTAACGTTTTTGGATAGTCGTGGTAATACTTCTAATTTAGAAAATAGTGAAAATTTTCCTCAATTTTCTTCAGAAACACCTGATGAACCTGCAAATGATGATTTGCCTTGGTAAAATAAACATTAATTATTAATTTGGAGATAATATGACATCACAGGCACCTAAAAAAACAGGTCAAAAACGATTTTATAGTAGAAGAAAAGTTTGTCAGCCATGTGCTGATAAAAAACAAGACCTGGATTACAAGGATGTAGATTATCTAAAGAAATTTTTGTCAGATAGATATATGATCGAAGCTCGTAGGAAAAGTGGTATGTGTGCAAAGTGTCAAAGAACTTTTGCTAGAGCCGTAAAAAGGGCAAGGCAAATTGGATTGATACCATACACTCCAGCCCATAGGGGAGTTAATCCCATCAATTTTAGACGTTAATTTCAAGTTAACAATTAGGTGGATAATTGGCTAAATTAACATCTGTGAACCCTAAAAACTTATCTAACGATAGTCGTCATGCTACTATTCAAGACCCTAATTTAAAAAAGAAAAATAGACTTGTATTTTTATCTTTGGGTATTTCTTGTTCAATAATTTTGATAATGATCTTTATCGGATTTTTACTAGTTTTTGTACTGCCCCCACGACATTTAGTTGTTAGCATTAATGATGTTAAATATACAAGAGGTGATTTGGTAGAGACAGTAAGAGTAAATAAAACTACTGAAATATTTTTAGGCCCTGATGTTGATAAAGGATCGACTATTTTTGATACGTTACAAAAAATAGTCGAAAATGAAATAATCTCTCAATCTGCTCCTTCGTACGGTGTGAGTGTAACCAATACTGAAATTGATAACATCATCGAATATGTTATGCAGTCGACTGATGATCAAAATTCGGGTAAAACTAATCAGCAAATTCAACTAGAAACTCGAGAAAGATATTTGAGATATTTAAATCAAGTTCAAGTAGATGAAGATTCCCATAAAGAACAATTGCGAAAAGCTTTATTAAGAGAAAAAATGAAACAATGGTCTGGTGAGACTGTTCCTTATGTTACTGAACAAGTTCATTTGTTTAGAATGTTGATTCCGCTTTCTGGAGAGTATGAAATTATGCAAACTAACTATAATGATGCTGTAAAAAATGCCCTAACTTCAGAAGACTATGAAGAAGCATTTAAAATTTTGGCCAGAGAATTCTCTGTAGATGATCCTGTTATGATCAGGCAAGGTGGTGATATGGGGTGGATTCCTAAAGGAGTCATAGAATATGAAAGAGACTTTTTTGATTTGGAAATAGGTAAATTGAGCGATCCAATTAAAAATAAAGATAATCCATCCACAATGATATTTTTTATGATTTCTGACCAAGAAACTGCTGCTGAATTAGATGACTCTATGAGAGAAAAACTAAAAACTAATGCTTTACAAAAATGGGTAAATACAGAAAGAAGTAGGCATGATATTTTTGCTGAATTTAATTCAGATGTCTATGCGTGGGTCGGTGAGCAACTAAGATTAAATGATAGGTCACCTACTCCCACACCTAACCCGGATCCTTTACAACAATTTATTTCAGGTGGAAATTAAAATGGCAGAAGATATTGGTGTTTCTTTATTGGGTTTGGGAGTAGTTGGATCTGGAATTGCAGAACAATTAATTGCAAAAGAACATACATATCAACAACAAGTAGGATCAAAACTTGTGTTAAATCATGTTCTAGTTAAGGATAAGGATAAGAATAGAGAAATTGAAATTCCTCAACAATTGTTTGTGGATTCTTTTGATGAAATCATAAATGATGATAAAACTTCTATCGTAATTGAAGTGATTGGTGGAGAAGAGCCGGCAAAATCATTTATCGTTGCAGCTTTAAATAACAAAAAACATGTTGTTACTGCTAATAAAGAATTAATTGCAAAGCACGGTCCTGAATTGATTTCTCTTGCTAAGAAAAATAATGTTAGGCTATTGTTTGAAGCTAGTGTAGCTGGGGGAACACCGATAATTGCTCCAGTACTTAGAGATTTTTCAGCTAATAATATTACTTCTATAAAAGCAATTCTTAATGGTACTACCAATTATATTTTGTCACGTATGTCCACAGAGAATGCTGATTATTTTGAAGTATTAAAAGATGCACAAAAATTAGGATATGCAGAATCTGATCCCACTAATGATGTTGAAGGTATTGATGCCGCATATAAATTGGCGATTTTGTCTTCTTTAAGCTATAAATCATTTGTAAAAGATTCAGATGTCTATTGTGAAGGTATTACGAGTATTTCCGCTAAAGATTTTCAAATTGCCAAAGAATTGGGCTATGAAATTAAACTTATAGCTTTCTCGGAATTGAAAGATAATCAAATTTCAGCAAGAGTCCATCCTACTTTAATTTCAAAGAATGAAATGCTTGCTAATGTACATGGAGTTCTTAATTCAGTTCAAATAGAAACTGATTTGATAGGAAATGTTCTTTTTCATGGTGCAGGTGCAGGTTCTTTCCCTACTGCTAGTGCTGTTTTGGCTGATGTCATTGATATTTCTAGAAATATCTCATCAGGATTTGTTTATTTAGATCACATGAATATAGATCTAAACTCATCAATTGGAGATATTTCAAATTTGAGTACGAAATATTATATTCGAGTTTCTGCTAATGACGAACCAGGTGTTTTGTCTAGAATTTCGACTATTCTTGCTGATCATCAAATTAGTATCGCTTCGTTTATTCAAAAGAGTTCACATGAAGGAATAGCTGAATTAGTGATCATGACTCATGAGGCACTTGAGAGATCCGTTCAAGAAGCCTTAAATCAGATTAAAAATTTAAGTGCAGTAAAAGCTATAGAAAATTCTATTAGAGTAATGAATTGATAAATATAGAATTTTTTTATTGGAATAAATGAAGCTCATGTAAAAAAGTGAAAGAGTCTCTTTTACATAAAGACTTTCACTTTTCATTAGAGAGAGACTTTTTTATCAATCGTTTTGCTAGAAAAGAATTACTCGATTTGTTTGACAATCATGACGTATTTGATTTTTTATCTATAAAAAGTCCTTCATTTAAAAAACTCCAAATTGATTTAGAAAAGCTTTCTATAGAAGATGTTATTGATTTGATGGTTGATGAACCTAGATTGATTAGAAGACCATTAGTGAAAATTGGAAATCAAATATTTATTGGAGACATTAAATTAAGTTTTATGGATGAGTTGGATTTGGCATAAAAAAAGGGCACCTATAACAGGTGCCCTTTTTTAATATATTTAGGTAGATTTTAATTTTTCTTGAAAATCAGTATTCCACCACTAGTAACTACTAGCAATGCACCTAATACTAGAGACAATTGCATAGTGATTGTTAAAAATTTATCTCCTACACTAGGAAGGCCTAGACCTAACACAGATGCGTTAACTTGTTGACCATTAAGTTCGTATGATGCTTCTGATTCAGGTAACTCGCCCTCTATTACAGATAAAGCACCTAATTCTTGAGCTGCTACTATTGCTTTGTGAATTCCACCAGCACCTGGTATTTCAACTCTGTCACCGGTCGAATTATATTCAAATTTGTCCTCAAGGCCGTTAAGGATTGCGTGTGAGTCAGCAACAGATCCACCAGATGCACTTCCGACATATGTCTGAGCTACTGCAAGTGAAGAGGTTCCAGACACGCTTGAGTTATTGGCTTCAATGGAAGCAATCCAAGTATTGATGTTATTTACGATGGCGTCTATTGCAGACACATCTAAACTTTCATCTGTACTTTTGACCTCAGCACTGGCAGATGAAATATTTGCAACTGCTGTTTTTAAGTCACTGATGTCTGAATTAGAACTATTAACACTTGTTTGAATAGATTCTAATGTTGTTGAAGAGCTTGCTGTTTCTAGGTTTGTTTTAAGGGAATTTGCACTCGCCTTAGCATCATGGATATTAGAAACTAAAGCAGAAATAGATGCAGTATTTTCAGCATTATTACTAGCACTGTATGTGTTTGATTCATTTTTTAACTGAAATCTACTATATGTTGACAGTAAATCAGTACCTTCGTGAGCAGCGCTTGAAGAGTCAAATGTAAAATCTATTGACCCTGTACTCTGAACTACTCCTTGTAGAGTTTCTACATTAACATCTACAACAGAAAGCTCAATAGACTGTTGTCCATCTGAAGAAATTAAAGATGCTGCGTAGCTTCCAGGAGCTATTCCTGAAACTGAAATGATTGCTGAGTCATTTGCTCCAGCATCATCCGCAAATGTCACTGTACCGTATATAACAGGATCATTAGCCTCGGCAATTGATCCAAATGGTATTGCAAATGTAAATATAGTAAGAGCAAATATGGCTATAGTCTTGATTCTGAACATAGCGACGTGTTGCCTCCTTGACCGCTAATTTTTATGCACGTGCTGTTAGAGCTACATGCGGTTATACCCTATCACAAACATTAACTTGATTGTATATCGTTTATGCCAAGATTATGAACAATTTTATATCATTTTGTTAAAATCCTTTCTTGATGAGTATTTTTGATATAAATAAAAATTATGATTTTGGTGATTTTTTACCAAGTATTTCTAAGTTGGGCATCAATCCAACTCAATCTCAGTTGAATTCAATTGCTGTTTTTTTTGAATTATTGGTTGATGAAAACAAATCAATTAATCTCACTTCAATTGTCGAATGGGAAGCTTTTTTGTTACGCCATATATTAGATTCTGCTTGTCTAAATCTTGTTTTTTCTGAAAATGATTATAAGAGTAATTTATTAGATATTGGTTCAGGTGCAGGAATTCCGGGATTTCCTATAAAAATTTTTAATCCTGGTTTAAAAGTACAAATGATGGATTCTACAAAGAAAAAAATTGGATTTATAGATAAAGTTGTATCCCAATTAGGTCTTACGGATACCTACTCTCATCATGCTCGTGCTGAAGAACTTGGACATGATTCTGAATTTAGATCTCAGTTTGATTATGTTACTTCAAGAGCTGTAGCTGAGTTACCTACTCTCCTTGAATTGATGCTTCCATTTGTCAAACAAGGTGGTTATGCAATTGCTATGAAAGGAGAATCTGTAAATCAGGAAATCCAAAAATCTACCAAAGCTTTAAATGAATTAGGTGGCAGAATTATAAAAATTGTTGATCCTTCTGAATTCATTGAAAATTATCCGGGTTTTCTAGTTGTTATAGAGAAAATTATTGAAACGCCTAAGCGATATCCTAGAAGAAATGGGGTTCCTATGAAGTCTCCATTGATTTGATGTGGGGAGCGTTTTGAAAATATAGAATCTTTAGACTTTTTAGATTAAAATCAATTTTATTTACAATTGAGAGGAATATGATATGGCCACAAACGCTAAAGATCTTTCATTATTGAAACACAAATCTGGCATTGTTAGTTTAGGTCCTGATAGAGCACCAGCAAGATCCATGTTAAGGGCAGTAGGTTTAAATGACGATGACATGGAAAAACCTTTTGTTGCTGTATCTAATTTAGCTAGTGATGTTACGCCCTGTAATGTGCATTTAACTCGTATAGCAGACAAAGTTAAAGAAGGTTTATGGGATGCAAAATCTGTTCCTTTTATGTTTGGAACAATCACGATTAGTGATGGGATTTCTATGGGAACTGAAGGGATGAAAGGCTCTTTGGTGAGCAGAGAGGTAATTGCAGATTCAATTGAAACAGTTTGTTTTACAGAAGGAATGGATGGTTTAGTTGTTGTAGCTGCTTGTGATAAAAATATGCCTGGGGCAATGATGTCTATGGCTAGGTTGAATATTCCTTCTATATTTGTGTACGGTGGAGCTATTTTGCCTGGAAAATATATGGAAAAAGATATTAACATTCAAGATATGTTTGAAGCTGTTGGGGCTTATTCTAAGAAACAGATAACATACGAAGAATTGATTAACATGGAGCGTGTCGCTTGTCCTGGAGAAGGAGCCTGTTCAGGGATGTTTACTGCTAATACTATGGCTTCAGCTATTGAAGCTATGGGAATGTCATTACCTGGAGCATCATCTATTCCAGCAGTTGACGATAGGAATCTTGCTGTAGCTCATGAGGCAGGACAACATATGTACGCAATGTTGGAGAAAGGGATAAAACCAAGAGATATTATGACCAGAGATGCATTTGAAAATGCTCTAAGGTTGGTGTTGTCCATGGGTGGTTCAACGAATGCAGTTTTGCATTTACTAGCGATAGCTAGAGAAGCTGAGGTTGAATTGACTATTGATGATTTTGATAAATTTAGTAGAGAAACTCCTTATTTGACTGATTTGAGACCTGGTGGAAAATATGTGATGTCAGATGTAGATCGTTCCGGTGGAGTTCAGGTTGTCATGAAAGAATTGTTAAGGGGTGGATTATTACATGGAGATGCCATGACAATTAATGGTAAATCTATTGCAGAGAACTTAGAGTCGGTTGAAACTTTACCTGATGAAAGAGTTATATTTTCAATTCCTAATGCGAAAAGCACTACTGGTGGGTTGGCTATTTTGAAAGGAAACTTAGCTCCAGATGGTGCTGTCATCAAAGTTGCTGGGACTAGTATTAAGAAACATGAAGGTCCTGCAAAAGTATTTGACGGCGAAAGACTGGCTTTTGAGGCTATTACTAATGGTGAAATAGAACATGGTGATGTTGTGGTAATAAGATATGAAGGTCCAAAAGGTGGGCCCGGAATGCAAGAAATGCTAGCAGTTACTGGAGCCATAATGGGTGCTGGGTTAGGGGATTCTACTATATTAATTACTGATGGTAGATTTTCTGGCGCAACAAGAGGCGGTTCAATTGGACACGTAGCGCCTGAAGCTGCCGTTGGAGGTCCAATAGGCTTGATACAAAATGGAGACATAATTACCTTAGATATTGAGACAAGGCTACTAAACGTGAAGATTTCTGATGAAGAAATGGAAAAAAGAAAAGAATCATGGACCCCTAGGAAACCAAATTACACTAGAGGAGTGCTTGCAAAATATGCCAAATTGGTCTCTTCAGCATCTGAAGGTGCAGTAACTAGTTAGTGTGTGATCATAATCACAATGATACAATTAGAGTAATTATTATTTAGAGGTAAATTTTGATTCGAAACGGTCTATTTGTTCTTAGTTGTGTATCAACATTACTATTGATTTACTTGATTTTTATGTGGGTACCTACAGAACGTACTTTAGGAATTTCACAAAGAATTTTTTATGTTCACGTTCCTATTGGCTGGGTTGGAATGGTTTCAATTGTTGTAGTTGGTGTTGCTAGTGTTGTTCACTTAATTACTAGGAATAATTTTTGGGATGCGATTGCTTATTCAGCTGCTGAACTGGGAATAATTTTTGCTACGTTAATTCTTTTAACGGGTGCTATTTGGGCTAAGCCTGCTTGGGGAGTATGGTGGACTTGGGATCCCAAATTAACAACCACTCTAATTCTTTGGTTTATTTATGTAGGCTATTTAATGGTAAGGTCATTTTCTCAAGGTACTAGAGGTCGAATGTATGCTTCTGCTGTAGCTTTATTGGGAGCTATTGATGCTCCTATTATTTATCTTGCATCTGTTTGGTGGCGATCTGCACACCCACCATTAAATATAGGACCTCTTGCAGAACAAGAAATGAGCTTAGATTCAAAAATGTTAATCACTTTGTTTGTTGCAATCATTACTTTCACTATTTTTTATGTATATTTAATGGTTGAACGGTTTAGTTTTAGAAGAGTAGAAGACAAATTAGATGAGGTACATCAATATGTTTCAATTAATTTATAACAATGTTTTTATAAGAATTTCTATGATTATCCTTATTTTGTTGGGATTTTACTTACTTTTTCCTATTCAATCTGTTTCTGCAGATAGTCACTCTACCAGCGATGCTAATTCAGGATTATCTTATTTGTTTGCTGTATTCATGGTTATTTGGATTTTATTTTTTGGGTATACATTTTTTTTAACTAGAAGGATAAAAGAAATGAAAAATGAAGTAGATTTTTTAAAAGAAGAATTAGCGAAGAAAGAATAGTTAATGGAACCTATAACTGATATTGAACAAAGCCATTTTTTAAACAGGAATAAAGTTAGGATATTTTTAGCTTCCTTAGTTTTAATTGGGGCTTTAATTTATTTTTCTGTAATCACTTTTCAAAGTGCTATGGTCTATTACTACACCGTTAGTGAAATTCAAGAGGAACCCGCAACATTACCAGGTCGAATGGTTAGAGTTAGTGGTAAATTGGTACCTGAATCATTTAATAGAACTCAAGGTTCTACTGTTGCCTTTTTTGAATTAACAGATGGTGAAAATGTATTAATCGCTCAACATGATGGAATTATTCCAGATCTGTTTTTTAATGAGCACTCAGAGATTATTTTAGAGGGGTCTCATAATCCAGCGGATAATTTTACTAGTCATAATGTGATAGTAAAATGTCCATCAAAATATGTTGCAATGGAAGAAGAATCTAAATTAGATACCCAGTAAAGTTTTAGGGTTTTCTTTTACTATTTCTGAAATTTTTTCTGCTTCTAATCCAGCTTCCAAAAGTAAGCTTATTGCCATTCTCATCCCCTCTGCTGGAGTTGGATTCATCCATTGTCCAAAATCAGTTGTGATAACGCAATTTTGCGTACCTAGAGTGTTTAAGATATCAATTAATCCATTAATAGATAGAGTATTGATGTTTGGCATGCAAGTTTGGAAAGTATATTCAATATATACACCTAGTTCTGTTAAATATTTTTGTTCATCTAAAGACATTACTTGGTAAGGATGAGTAGCAATCATTTTTTTGACACCACGTCTTTTTGCTTCTTCAAATAATGCTTTCACCTCAGGTGGAGAAACATGTCCTGAAGCTAGAAGAATGTCATGTTCAGCTATAATTTCAATGACTTCAATTGTTTCATTTGTTAGTTGGTCATTATCATCAAAAATTCTTAAACCTTTTGCGTTTGAATCTTTTTGAACCCAATGGTGAGCGGAGAATGTTGGCATCCAAATGACTTTAGCTCCAAGTTTTGCTGACGTTTCTGCAGCTATAGGATTTACTCCACCAACTTCTCTGTTAAGGGCTATTGCTCCAAATACGTTGATTCCTGGGTAGATTTTGTCCAATAAATCAGCTAGAGGCGCAGTGGAATATTCGTGAGATTTAAGTACAAACCCACCCATTTGTGATTCGTAAGCATATTTGACAGTTTCTAGAGCATCCATTCTTCTTTCTTGCGTATCTGGAGCAGCATGTACGTGAAGATCGTAAGACCCTTCTAAAATTTCTTTTATTTCTGATGTTTTACTCATTTTAATTACAAATGATCAATTATATTGATCAAATCCTTCATTGATGAAAAAGTTTTTCCTTTATTTGATGGAATAAGATGATTATACCCAAATTGATCGAAGGCGAGGACTTTCATGTTTGCTTTTAGCGCTGCCTCTATTCCGGCGGGAGAATCTTCAATGACTACTGAATTGGTAGGGTCAGAATTCATTTTACTTGCAGCATGTAAAAATAAATCTGGTGCTGGTTTACCATTTTTAACATCAACGGCACTAAATATGTTCCCTTCAAAAAAAGATAACAGTTGTGTGCTTCCCAACGTCTTATAGATTTTTTCATATGGTCCACTTGATGCAACACATTTTGGGAAATTTAAATTATTAAGTACTTGAGAGATTCCTTTGATAGGCTCAAGATCTGTTTCAAATAGCTTGAACATTCTCTTCATATACTCGTCAAAAAGATTTTTCGGAGGTTTTTTACCTAGAAGTGATTCTATAGTTTTTAAGCTATCTTGCCAGGATTTACCTAGAAATAATTCAAGAGATTTTTCAAAAGTAGTAGGTAACCCTATTTCTGTTAATAGTTCTGACAGAACTTGATTAGAAATAGGTTCACTATCAACTAATACACCATCACAATCAAAAATTACTAAATCAGGTTTCAGATTTCGCCTCACAATATTAATTAAGTTATTATATGCAATCATCAACGAAAGGAATCAATATGGTGAGAATAAGTAATAAAAACTTTTCTATAGAAAATGATGGAACTGCTCCTCCTGGTCAAATCATTACAGAAAAATTTCCAGTTTTAACCTTTGGAAATACGCCTTCAATTGATCTAGATAATTGGAAATTTTCAATAACTGGTTCTATTTCTAAAAACTTAGAGTTTGATTATCAGTCATTTTTAGGTTTAGGAGAAATTACTTTATCCTCTGAATTTCACTGTGTGACTCAATGGAGTAACTTAGATAATCAATGGTCAGGAATTCCTTTTAAAACTCTTTTTAACCAAGTTCAAATTTCTAGAGATACTAAGTTTGCAATGATTCATTGTTATGGAGGCTATTCTACAAATTTGTCTTTAGATGTTTTGTTGGACGATGATGTCTTATTTGCTACAAAACATAATGGTGAAACCTTGTCTGCAGATCATGGAGCACCTTTAAGATTGATAGTTCCCAAAAGGTATGGATGGAAGAGTGCTAAATGGGCTAACGGTATAGAGTTTATGGAAAAAGATGCTCCCGGGTTTTGGGAGATGAGAGGTTACCATATGGAAGGTGATCCTCATAAAGAGCAAAGGTTTGATTCTGATAAATAAAAAAAGCCCCGAATTATTTCGAGGCTTTTTTGTTTACTTACTAAACTTTTACTTTGACAGATTGGTTACTGTTTAATAGGTGGAAGATTTATTGCTTTATCAAGTTTATCGTTAAATTGTTTTTCAGTAAGCTTCCCGTCTTTCATATCTTGAACTATATCTGTAACTGATTGCTGTGCCTCATTCTTTTCAATACCGTAATTGTCAGAAGGTTTAAACATGGAAGGGTCCATGAATACTGGTTCTATAACCATGGCCCCAGCATTTGAAAAATCATCATAAGCTTCATCTTTACAACTATTTCTCATATCAGGATCGAATCCATTTGACTTCATGCATGCTCTAATCTTGTCTGAAACGGCATGTTCGTGACCTTTTTGAAGCATACTGACAAAATCTTTGTTACCAGTAACTCCTTCAACCATAGCTTCTTTGGCAGCATTTTTTACAAAATCTTGTTTTGAATCAAAATTATTACCACCTTTGTCATATGATTTGTGAGCTTCAACTACAGCATCTTTAGTTGATTTAATAAAATTTTCGATCTGAGGTTCATCTATTACGATTGGAGTTATAGTTTTAAATGTTTTCTTTGCTTCAGCCATACAAGTTTGAGTTGCAACATCAGAAATTGATGGATCTCCTTGCGCTAAAGAGACACATTCTGATAATTCTGAAGACACCTTGTCTGCAGCCGCGTCAATAATGATTTGTTGAACTATAAGTTCATCATCAGTAATACCAGCTGCTTTATATTCATTTTTAGCTTGAGTTTCACAAGCAATTTTTGATTTTCCTGATTGCATACAGTTATCTGCAGCATTAGATGCAGATACACCTGCTGCTGTTTCAACAGATGACTCAGTAATCATTTTTGTGAGTTCTTTTGCATCTTCTTTATCTATATTTTTATCGTATAGTAAATCTTCTACTGCTTCTTTGAAATTAGGATTTCCTACTTCGTCATTAGCTAAGATAATTTGATTTCTAGCTTCTCTAGCTTCTTTTGTGTCAGCCTGGAGAGCAGTACTTAAAGCTTCTGGGTTAGCACCAATAATTTGTTGCATTACATGAATCATTTTTTCGGATTCTTCACCCAAGCCTTTTAGTTCGTCTTTTGCAAATTGATCCATACCTGAATCGAAGTGCATTTCGTCAATTTCCTGATACAACTCTTGTATGTGTTGATCAAGGAGAGCTAATTCAGTATGGAGGCCATCTATTTCTAATCTTTGAATTCTTTCAAGCTCAGTTTCTTTAGGTTCCATTAAGATCTGCATTAATCGATCTTTAAGTGCATTTGTTTCTTGAGAGAATGCTTGCTGTGATTCGTTTTGATCTAATCCAGATAAATAGGCGTGACCAATATCCATCACTTCTGAAAATTCAGGGTGGACGATCATTGGGGATTCATCTTGTAAGATAATTCCTGTTGTTGATGTGTTGTCTGGCATCATAGAGTCAGGGTTTATCCCGTTTAGTCTATCAATCATTTGAGTAATTACATCTCTAGCTTCATTCATTTCTTGATGTAAATTTTGAACTTCTTCTGTGTGTCTTTGATCTATTTCAATAAGAATTGTTTGTAATTCATCTTCATTAGTGACAACTTCACCTTCTCCAGTAGCAAGTCCTACTGCTGAACCGCATGCTAAAGATGCAATAGCTGTAACACTCATCGCTGCAAAAACTAATAAGTACTTAATGCTTTTCATTAGAACCCTCATATAAGCTAAATAAATTTTTCTACGTATATAATACTGCTTTGTTTATTATGATGATACAGTGATTTCACCTGTAAGCTACAAATCACATTTTATTTTTGATTTCTGTATATATATAACCCATTGAATCTTCAAGTTTGTCGAAAGATCTCCAGCCTGCAAAATCTTTTCTTAAATATTCATATACTGAACTAGAAGCGGTTTCTAAATCTTGTCCATCTGAGATTTTATTTTTGAATTCTCCAACAATTATGTCTATGAACTCTTTATCACTTTTTAAGCTGTCACGATCTCCTATAATCCCATGTCCTCCCATGTACACATCTGCACCAATTTCTAGGATTTTTGCATCGGTTTCTGGCCATTCATTAGGATAGCCATCTCCCATGAAAGGCACTCCTCTATTTTGTGCGACGTCACCGGTAAATAACAAATATTCTGAAGGGATATTTATAAATATATCTCCACTTGTGTGAGCTTTACCCAGGTACATCAAATCTATTTGACGTCCTCCAAAATAAAGACTCATTTTATTGTCAAATGTTAGGTTTGGTGGAGTGATTTGAACTGTTTTGGCTTCTTCTGACCAAGGATCATTAGCTTTAACTATTTTGTTTAACCATATTTCTTGTGCTTCTACATCTATCATTTCGTCATAACAATTCTGATGTCCGATAATCGTGGCTTCAGGAAAAACTTCGTTCCCCCATGAATGATCCCAATGAGAATGTGTATCAATTACATATTGGATAGGCTTATCAGTAATTAATTTAACGTCTTCATATAGATCACGAGCAAAAGATGGGACCCTGAGGGAGTCAATGATCATTACTCCATGGTCACCCACTAGAATGCCAGCATTGGTGAGGTTTTCATGTAGCCTTGCGTATATTCCTGAGGCTAGTTCAACAATTTCAGTACCTGGTGTTTGAGCCATATCAATCTCCATTTTAATTTTGTCCACTATATTGATTGATACGCGATCGATCAATATAGCGGTTTAGAGTATTACTAAAGTTGACACGCATCGAATCAACTTATATCATTTGTTCATATTGAAAGGAAATATTTTTGAATCAAAATACTCCAAATCAAAATTTTAAAAGAGTAATCAGAGTCAGTGTTCCAACAAGAGTTACTGAAGTTTATTCTAACCCTGACGGCTTATACGTAATTAGTGTAGCTGCTCGATTGTTAGAAATGCATCCTCAGACTTTAAGAAAGTATGAGAGAGTTGGATTAGTTAGTCCATCTCGAACTGTTGGAATGTTGAGGCTTTATTCTGAAGAAGACATAGTTCGACTTCGATTAATTAAACATTTGGTAGGGGATTTGGGATTAAATATGGCTGGGGTAGAGCTTTCTCTCAATATGTTTAATCAGGTATTAAAAATGCGTTCAGGTCTAGATCAGGCTGAGCCCAGTGACCTGAAAAAATATTTAGAAGATTGTCTCGAAGAAATGTTTGAGATTTTAAAAGGTAATTAAGTCGGAGTAAATGTGTCTGAAGAAAACGATTTAGAAAAAGAATCTGTCGAAGAAGAATTGATAGAAGAGAATATTCAAGATGATCTTGATCCTATTGAAGAGGTAATTAAAGACAGGGATAACTACAAATCTATAGCTCAAAGAGCTCAAGCTGATTTAGTAAATTATCGTACTCGTGCTGCTCAAGAATTAGAAGAAACAAGAAGAAATCTCAAAATGTCTATTTTTCATAGAGTAATTTCTGTTGCTGATGATTTATCTAGGGCTGTTGACAGTATTCCTGAAGATTCTGATGCTCAATGGTCAGATGGAGTCAAATTAGTTTTAAGGAACTTTGAAAACTTTTTAGATATTGAAGGAGTTAAGAAAATTGAATCTTTGGGAGCTATGTTTGACCCTAATTTTCATGAAGCGTTGATGTATGAAGATGATGAAGTAAACGATGAGGGGACTATTATTTCTATTATTCAGGAAGGATATCAAATTGATGACAAGCTACTTAGACCTGCAAGAGTTGTTGTAGCTAAAAGACCAGAAATACAAACAGAACAAGAACAGGAGGAATAAAATGCCGAAAATTCTCGGTATTGATTTAGGTACCACAAATTCATGTATGGCAATTATTGAAGCTGGTGAGCCCAGAGTCATTGAGAATGCTGAAGGAAATCGAACTACTCCATCAGTAGTTGGAATTAATGTCAGGTCAAATGAGAGATATGTCGGAACTACAGCTAAAAGGCAAGCTGTAACTAATCCAGAAAATACAGTTTTTTCTGCAAAGAGATTTATGGGAATGAAACATACTGATGAATCAGTAAGTAGGAATATTAATTTAGTTCCATATTCTGTAGTAGCTCATAGTAATGGTGATGCTCACGTAGCGATGGGAGATAAAACCTTTGCTCCGCCTGAAATAGCTGCAATGGTTCTTCAAAAAATGAAACAAGACGCAGAATCTAAGTTGGGTGAAACTATTACACAGGCTGTAATCACTGTTCCTGCTTATTTCAATGATAGTCAAAGAAATGCAACTAGAGATGCTGGAAAAATTGCTGGTTTAGAAGTAATGAGAATTATCAATGAACCTACTGCAGCAGCCTTAGCTTATGGTTTGGATAACAATAAAGAACAAACCATCGCAGTCTACGACTTAGGTGGTGGGACATTTGATATAACGATTCTACAAATGGGTGACGGAGTATTTGAAGTTAAAGCTACTAATGGTGATACTCACTTGGGTGGTGATGATTTTGACCAGGTAATTATTGATTGGATCTGTGACAAGTTTAAACAAGATCAAGGAATAGATTTGACTGCTGATCGAATGGCATTACAGCGCTTGAGAGAATCTGCGGAACGAGCAAAGATTGAACTTTCTACTTTGATGCAAACTGAAATTAATTTGCCCTTCATCACTGCTGATGCCTCTGGTCCAAAACATTTAGTAGAGACTTTAGATAGAGCAACAATGGAACAACTTGTGGGTGTTTTGATTCAAAACTCTATTGAACCATGTAAGAAGGCAATTGAAGATGCTGGAGTAAACATTTCAGAGATTAATGAAGTGATATTAGTAGGTGGAATGACTCGAATGCCATCTGTTCAAAAAGCCGTAGCGGACTTTTTTGGCAAAGAATCACATCAGGGAGTTAATCCAGATGAAGTTGTGGCTGTTGGAGCTGCAGTTCAGGCAGGTGTGTTACAAGGAGATGTACAGGATATTTTGTTACTGGACGTTACTCCATTAACTTTAGGTATAGAGACTCTAGGTGGTGTTACTACTCCATTAATTCAACGAAATACAACGATTCCTACTTCTAAAACAGAAACATTTACTACTGCAGCAGATAATCAACCTTCAGTTGAAGTCCATGTTTTACAAGGTGAAAGGCCTATGGCAAACGAGAATAAAACTATCGGTAGGTTTAATCTCGATGGAATACTCCCGGCAGCTCGTGGAATTCCTCAAATTGAAGTCACTTTTGATATTGATGCTAATGGAATTCTTAATGTGTCTGCAAAAGATAAAGGTACTAACAAAGAACAAAGTATCACTATTACTGCTAGTTCCGGGCTTTCTCAAGATGAAATTGATCAAATGATTAATGATGCCGAACTTCATGCTGACGAAGATCAAAAGAAACGTGAAAATGTTGAATTGAAAAATAATGCTCAAGGAACTATTTTTGCTGCCGAAACAATGTTGAAAGATAATGGAGATAAAATTTCTGATGAAATGAAGGAAGAAATTCAAGGAAAAATAACTGAATTATCTACGGCATTAAACTCTGATGATTCAGCATCTATAGAAGCTTCACTTCAAAATTTAAATGCATCTATACAGCAGGTAGGACAAGAAATTTATAGTAATCCAGAGAATGCATCTGAAGAACCTCCTCAAGATGAACCATCTGACGCATCTTCAGATTCTGAAGATGACAATACAGTTGAAGGTGAATTTAGACAGGTATAAATTTTTTTTATTCAATCGGGTAGTATATTGCTACCCGATTTGTCTTTTAGAGAACGTGATATTCTAAAAGATGTTTCCTGATTACATCTTCACCAAAATCATTGTCTACATCTCTCCATACCGAATGAATATGATTAGCTCCATTCTGTCTGTTATCAAATTCAACTACAAAATTTCCACCATGAATTCTGTAGTAATGCTCTTCTCCTATTTCAGTAGGACCGCCCCATGCAAAATAAACATTATCTAATCCAAATTGTCTTAGTTCTTGAAATTTTCTTTCTGCGAGTTGTTCTGGGACTTGATTGATGTACTCTGCTATCAAAGATTCTATGATGTTTTTTTGTGTCTGGTTCATTTTACTAATCGCTAATCCTTCTTCAGCTGGCAAGGATGCTTTTGAGCTGTTGTAAGTAAGGATGTCCCAAGGAGCTTTGTCGTAAATAATTGCCTTTTTTAATTGGCCCTCATCAAAATTATTCATTAAGTCGTAAGCAATATCTTCTCTATCACTTAAGATTCTTAATCCGTTCTTGGGGCCTTGTCTTACCTCAGCAGGATTAGCTCCAAAGAAAAATGGCGTCATAGAGATGACTTGTTCACCTAAAACGCTATAGTGTAAAGATATGTGGTGTCCCTCTGCGCTCCATCCCCAAGCATCTTTTTGGCCGGGTGTTCCAAAAATTCTAAAGTAGTAGAGCTCAGGATTTCTATCGAACCAAGTAGCTCCTCCATTAGCATTTTCCTTCTCAATGGGACCTAAAACTGATTCTAAATCAATTATTTGTAGTGCTTGTTTATATGAAGTTTCTGTAAGACCGGTAGACATTAATTTTAGAGCTAACTTTCTTTGATTATCATTCAAATCCCTCAAAGAGATTCCATGTCTATTTATTGGAGGGTAATACCAAAATAACCTTTCCCCATCCATATAGTTGAAACATGCTTTGTTTTTCTGATCTTCAGATAAGCTATTTAAAAATTCCAAACCAGCTTGATTCATTCTTTCAACTACTGAGTTAGCTTGAGATGTTGCCATTTTGTCCTACCTTTTATCTATTATGTTTGCGAAGATTAGCATTATCTAATCTAATCTTCTATAGTTTTTTAAGTTTTTGAAAGCTTCTAGGAAAATCTGGAGGAGTTTCTATATGGCTGATATTGGTTTTTGAAACCTCAGCTACATACATATTCAATTTGGAATCTAGACATAATCCATGTGGAGCAGTGAATTGCCCTAAATTAGTTCCATAACCTTGGTTTCCAACTCTTTGTAATAGTTTTCCATATGAGTTAAAAATTGAAATTCTAGGTCCAATGTTTGGCATTTCTCTGTTAATTTTAGTTGCCCATCCTAATTCTGCTACGTATATAACATCATTTGAATCAATATAAATTGCACATGGACGGTGAACATTTGACCATTGTGCTTGAAATTTACCTTCCATGTCGAAAATTTGAATTCTATGATTTTCTCTATCGCAGACATAAAGATATCCTTTAGAGTCAAGAGCTAAATTATGTACTATATTGAATTCGCCTTCATCTACTCCTGGAGAGCCCCAAGATTTGATTAGTTTTCCATCAGGAGAATATTTATGTACTTTGGAATTTTGATAGCCATCTGAAACAAATATATTTCCTGTTTTAAAATCTACAGCAGTATGTGTGCATCTATTAAAAGGTATTCCACTAAATGGTTTTGAAGGATTTCCAGGATTACCTATTGTCATTAGTACATTGCCATCTAAATCGCATTGCCTTACTGAATGATCTCCATCATCGCTACAAAAAATTGTATTATCAGGTCCTTGGCTTAAGCCATGAGCCCTTACAAAAATGTTTTCACCCCATGATTTTATAAAATTACCATCAGAATCAAACACAATCATTGGGTGGGCACCCCTGTTAAAAACATAAACATTATCTTGATTATCGGTAATTACACTGGCTGTTTCAGGCCATTTGTACTCATCAGGTAATTTTTCCCAATTTTCAATGATCTCGTATTTATAATTTCCTTCACCTAAAATTGTATTTGAGCTCATGTTTTTATTCCTAAAGTTTAATTTTTATAAGAAATTCGGATTATACATGGATTTTTTTGTAGAATGGCACAATAAGAATGTAAGGAGAAGGGAATGCAAAACGGTACAGTGGTTTCATTGAGGATCTGTGAAAAAAGTCGTGCTCCAATGAAGGAGGTTGATGATGCTAATTTCATTACTTATGAAGGAATTGAAGGTGATAGACATAGAAAATCAGCCGAACAAATACAGTATTCATCTGTGGCATCAGTATCATCTGTTCCTAAGAGACAAGTTTTGTTGATGGATTTAGAAACATTAAAAGAATTTGATTTATTTTCAGGTCAAGTGCGTGAAAATGTTACTGTTGAAGGTTTAGATTTTTCTAAAATTAATACTGGAGATACGCTTACTTTTGAATCTGGAGTAATTTTAGAAATTACTGGAATTTGTGATCCTTGTTCTTTCATGGAGGGAATTAGAGAAGGTTTAAGAGATGATATTGATGGAAGGAGAGGGTTATTAGCGTTTGTACAAAATGGGGGATCTGTTCAAGTAGGTAATTCTATAAATGTGGAATCCGCTTAATAAGTTGCTCTTCCGCCACTGGCGTCATATGCAGCACCAGTACTAAATGAACATTCCTCAGAGCATAACCATGAGACTAGAGCAGCAATTTCTTTGATCTCTCCGGTTCTTCCCATGGGTATTTTGTCTGTCATGTATTTAATTTGTTCTGGAGTAAACTCTTCTAGTAATTTTGTTTGAACAACTGCAGGCGTCACGCAATTTACCAGTACATTAGTTGCGGCCAATTCTTTTCCGACTGATTTTGTTAATGCTATGACAGCTGCCTTTGTGCTTGAGTATGGCACCATTCTAGGATTTCCTTCTTTTCCTGCTGTCGATGCCATATTAACTATTCTTCCAAAGTTGTTATCAACCATATGTGGAATGACTGCCTGACAGAATAAAAATACTCCTCTTAGGTTGATTTGATATACTCTGTCTAATTCTTCAACATCTAATTCCCATATATTCCCATTAATTCCGCCTATTCCGGCGTTATTAACTAGGATATCTATTTTGCCCCATGTGTCTAATGTGTTTTTTACTGCATCAAGTGATGTTTTTGGTTGAGAAACATCGCCTACAGTTAATCTTACATTTCCAGGATTTTTTGAATCGATTTCGTTCACTGATTGAGATCCTATTTCGGAATTAAAGTCTACAACCATCACATTAGCGCCTTCACTAGATAGTCTTTCTGTAATGCCATATCCAATACCGTCGCCACCACCAGTTACGATTGCTACTTTATTTTCAAATCTCATCATGATTTTTTCTTTCCGGGGTATGTGTTGTAAATTTTTGTAGCTTCAGCAACTGCTGCTCCCTGAGCTACTTCGTATCCAACTCTAGATAAAATACTTTCTATAGCAGACAAAAATGTTAGTACATATTCTTGTTTACTAGATTCACCCATTAGACCAACGCGCCAAACTTTTCCTGAAAAATCACCTAGCCCTCTTCCTAGCTCAATAGAAAATTCGTTAAGGAGCATGTCTCTTACTTCCATGTCATCTACTCCATCTGGGATCCAAACTGGTGTAATTTGTTCTAATCGACTCCCTTGAGGTGCTACGGCATTTAATCCAATAGCCTGTAGTCCAGCATTTAATGCTTCTGCATTTATTCTGTGTCTTTCAAATCTAGTTTCTAGTCCTTCTTCCATCACAATTCTCAATGCCTCATTAATTCCATAAAGCATTGAGACTGGTGCTGTGTGGTGATAAACCCTTTCTTCTCCCCAGTATTTACACAGCAATTCTAAATCTAGATACCAAGAAACAGGTTTAGTTTTTCTGTTTCGAATAGTTTCTAAAGCTCGATCACTTACAACAGCTGGAGATAATCCGGGAGGAGCACCTAAGCATTTTTGAGATGCTGAATAAGCGTAATCAATATTCCAATTGTCTATTTCTATATTTCTTCCTGAGAAAGTTGTGACAGCATCAACCATAAATAAAGCATCATGTTGTTTGGCAATTTTTGAAATTCCCTCAAGAGGTTGAGCAATTCCAGTAGACGTCTCTCCATGAATTGCAGTTACAAGTTTTACATCGGAATGTTTTTTGATTTCTTCCTCCAGCAGTTCTTCTGGAAAAGGAGCTCCCCATTCTGCTCTAATTGGAATGACGTTTGCTCCAATTCTCTCGCCCATCTCAACCATTCGCTCACAAAAAAATCCGTAAATACACATTATGACTTTGTCCCCCGGTTCTAACAGGCTTGAAAGTCCTGCTTCCATTCCTGCAGATCCAGTACCCGGGATTGCCAAAGTTGACTGGTTGGTTTTGTAGACATTTTTTAGGTGACCCGATATTTCATCCAAAACTTCTATGAAGTCTGGATCTAAATATCCAATCATGCTTTGCATCATAGCCTGTAAAACTCTTGGATGGGCCATGCTAGGTCCAGGGCCTAGTAAAATTTTATTTGGCATTGGTTGAGCGGTAATTACTTTTTCTGCGTATTGTGTCATTCTTACTCCATCATTTACTAGAGTTTGTTCTAGCGTATTTATCTTCAAATCTAGTTATATCGTCCTCTTCTAAATATACCCCAGTTTGTATTTCTAGGAGGCATAAATTTTCATGGTTGAAATTTTCAATTCTATGTTTAGATCCTTTGGGAATATATATTGAATCATTTTGATTTAAATTGAACATTTCATTTTCTACTGTAACTTTAGCGATTCCATGAGTAATTATCCAGTGTTCAGATCTGAATTGATGAGTTTGAAGGGATGTAGACTCGCCTGAAAAAATTGTCAGTTTTTTAATTTGTTGCCCAGGAGTTTTACTTAAAATCTCATAATATCCCCATGGTTTATCGAATTTTTGTGAAATTTGATTGGACTGTATCAATATATCTCCATTATTTTCTACAACAAAAACATCTGTAATATTATTAGCTGTTATCGATTTGTTTTGAGAAATAATCAAAGAATTTTGAACATTTGAATGAGAAATATTTCCTTTAAAATAATTATTATTATCTGTGTTGAAAAATTTCCAAATTGATGCCCACTCTCCTAAATCGGTCCATAAAGAATTTAATTTTATTGCACACAATTTAGATTTGTAATCATTTGCTTTTTGCATATTTTCTAGGACTGCATTATCAATCGATATTGATTGGATTTTTGAAAAATGAGATATATCTAAATTGACTATTTTGGATTTTGGATTGGAATTTTTTAAAGATAATTCACAATGTTTTAATATTTCCGGAGCGAATTCTTCCATTAATTTTAACCACAAGCTTGATTTAAGAATGAAGTTTCCAGAATTCCATAGATAATTTTTGCTATTTATCATTTTTGCTGCTTCATCAACAGATGGTTTTTCTACAAATTTTTTCACTGTATATTCATTATTGGATGAATTAATTGGATCGATTTTAAGATAACCGTATCCAGTATTAGGCTCTGTAGGCTCAACACCAACTAGTACAACATTGTTTTCCAATGCAATTTTGACTCCTTGAGAAATATCCTGAGCAAAACTATTTTCATTCGAAATCCATTGGTCAGAATGCATTGAAATCATTATTCCGTCTCCAAATTGTTTTCTTATGAGGATTGCGGCTAAAGTCAAA